>JAGCWB010000199.1 GCA_017962065.1 Bacteroidales bacterium | reverse complement strand
TCCTCTTGCGGCAACATCACCATCAGCGGAGGGCAGATAGGGGGCTACATAGGAAACAATTTTTACGACGGAATTATATCTAACCAAGCCGCCGCTATCGGTTGCTGGAATGGTGGCACTTGCGGTACCATCACCATTGATACAAACGTTCCTTTCATTATGGCCCAAAATAAGTCCGCTGGGAACCATAATCTCATTGGCGCTTATAACATTTCTAGTTTCCACAGTGACATCTTCTTCGGGACATTGAAGGTCTATGACAAAGGAAGCCGCAGATGGTATAATAATAGTACAGGGGATTATTCTGACAACTTGCCCCTCCCTGTCAACTTCGGCGATCTTTCATTAGAGAGATCTGGGAGTTTTTGGACACTAAGATCTGCACCCCGCATTGGCAAATTTACCGTCAATGCCAGCGGAGGCCAGGTTTACTTCGCCAAGGGAAACTTGAAGTGCAACTATTTCTGGAGTTTCCATGCCCATCAGTACGACCGAATCACCTCGGGAGGTTATCCGATGGACCTTTTCACCTGGGGCAACATCTCCTATACCCCTTCCAGTGACGGCACCGATTATGACCATCGCACGGCCCCCCTCTCCTACAATGGGGACTGGGGCAGTAATATAGGCAAAGGTTGGCGTACACTCACTCAGGAGGAATGGGCCTATGTGTTCAACACCCGCACCACTACTTCCGGAGTGCGTTATGCCAAAGCCGTAGTGAACGGTGTGAATGGCGTTATCCTGCTGCCCGACGACTGGAGCACCACATACTACCCCCTAAGCAACACCGACAAGCCAAAAGACGCTTTCACCAACGTAATCACTGCCGATGTCTGGACCAGTTCCCTCGAAGCCCACGGCGCCGTGTTCCTGCCCGCCGCCGGCAACCGGATTGAGGCCAACATTGACACGTCCGGCGAACAGGGCAATTACTGGTCATCGTCGCCGGTGGGTGCGTCCACCACCAACGCCTACTACTTAAACTTCTCCGCGTACAATATGACGCTGGCAGACGACGGGGTCCGCTCAATCGGGCGCTCCGTCCGCCTCGTCTACGATGTAGAATAGAGGATTCCGGCCAAGTTGTGATGTCGGGAGCTCAGTGACGCAGGCTCCCGGGATATTTGCTTGTTTTTGGGTCTGTTGGTGCAGGCTTCTGGGATATTTGGTGCAGATTCCCGGGGTAGCTGGAGCAGGTTCTGGCCATAAGTGGTACGAGCTTGATTTTGTCGGGGGTGCCTGCGCCGCTAGATTGCACAGAAGGCCGATTTGCGGCGCAGGCTCCGGCACTATTTTTAGGCCGGCGCCGGTAACATTGGGAACCGGCGCCGGTCATCCCAGAGACCTGCGCCGCTTGGGTAGGGAGCCTGCGCCACAAATCGCGAAATCCGGGGCCATCCCTCAAAAAAAAATACGATTTTTATCCGTTTTGAAAGACGCATACAAAATGCGCATTCAGATTTTTATGTTTTGCATGACCGATTCCATTGTAACTATATAATATTGCAGTCCGGTCCCCACGTCGGGGTACCGGACTCATTTTTACTTGTTACAGTCATGACAAAACCATTTTCTCCCATCGGCCAAGGAAGATATGCCTTCCTTCTGTTCGACTCTACGTTCAAAGTAGTCCTTTGCAATCCGGAAAATGAAAAGCTGCTCATCCAGATATTCGAGCTGCTTTTACCGGGTAAGCATATTTCCAGTATCACATTCACTGACAAAGAAAAACATGGCTTTGTTATCTCCGAAAAAGTCGTTAACTTTGACATGCTTTGCAAGGATGCCGATACCGGTGAAGAGTTTCTGGTAGAAGTACAGAACGCACGCCAATCCAGTTTTAAAGATCGCGTTCTCGCTTATTCCACTTACCCTATCCGGGAGCAGTTAGGAAAAAGGCTGGCTCATATCAGGGAAGGGGAAAAACTGAACAAGATGGATTACTCGCTAAAACCCATCTACGTTATCAGCCTGATTAACTTTTCCCTGACACACGAAACCGACGCGGCACTGGAAGAAAACTACATTTGCCGCTACGAGTTACGCAACCGCCACAATACCGAACTCATGACGCCCAGTCTGAACTTCGTATTTGTGGAAATGGGACGGATGTCATTAGGGCCGGAAGAGGAGGACAAGTGCAACACTTTATTGGAAAAGTTCATCTTTACCTTAAAGTATATGCATCTGTTCACTGAAGTGCCGGAAGAGTTTAAAAAAGACAAACTGATTACAGGCCTTTTCCATGCAACAGAGCTTGCGACCATGCCAATTGAAACCAGAGAAAACTACGACCATAACATGAGAACCGAACTGGACATCATCGCCGAAAGGGAGTTTGCCGTTAACGAGGCCAAGGTCGAAGGAAGGGCCGAAGGAAGGGCTGAAGGAAGGGCTGAAGGTATCGCCGAAAGTATCTCAAAGCTTCTGGCGCACGGCATAGAAGCGAACAAGATCTCAGAGGCACTGGAAATCCCTTTGGAGCAAGTTCTGGCGGTCAAGAATAAGTAGAAAAATCATCCCTTAGCCGAGGGTGCGGTGAGGGGTGGGAGCCAGTACCGTTTACCACAAGAGCCTGCGCCGGATCGGGCGCGGCTTTGCCGATTTTCGTGCCAGTTTATGGAGATGAAGGCGAAAGCGGGAAATATCTTTGGAAGTTGCAGGAAATATTTGCCGGATCAAAAATAAT
>JAGCWB010000198.1 GCA_017962065.1 Bacteroidales bacterium | reverse complement strand
GATGCCGACACACAGGGTACACCAGTAGTTGAACTGCTGCGTGGTGATCCGGCAGTTGAAAAAATACATCCACATCATCACCACACAGGCGATGTAGAACAGGTTGAGAACCAGTTCCGGCCAGGCATTCTGCAGGCCGAAATGCCATACGCCGTAAAGCATGATCCCCACGGAGAGAACCGCGGCCGCTGCTGTAACCGCGATGTTGAAGATGTCCGATTTGTTCTGAAATCTGATACTCATAGTTTAAAGTGTTATTTTTTGTCGTCAATCATATGCACGTCGCGCTGCGGGAACGGGATGGTGATGTTGTTCTCCGCCAGGATCTTATAAATGAGCTCTTTACACTGATACCTGTATTCTATTTGCTCTGACACCAGTACATACTGTCTCACCGCCACGTTTACGGAACTGTCACCAAAGTCATCGAAACGGATATAATGGCCATACGTAGGCTCAACGATATCACGGCCGTACTTGTCCTTTTTCTTCAGCACCTCCAGGCCCTTCTCCAGCGCTTCCCTTACCTTCTGGAAGTCTGTACCGTATGCAACGCCCACCTTGATGATGGTGAGCTCGTAAGCATTGTTACGGGTAAGGTTGGTAAAATTCTTGCCAAACAGGGAAGAGTTCAGGAAAGCCACCTGGGTGCCGAAGAGCGTTTCCACAAGCGTGGTCTGGTAGTTGATGTCAACCACCTTACCCCTGATGCCGTCGCACTCGATCCAGTCCCCTACCCTTAACCGGCCGCCCATAAGCTGTATGCCGTAGATGAAGTTGTTGAGGATATCCTTGAGTGCCAAACCGATACCGGCCGACAGACCGCCGGCTATAAGTGCCAGGGAGTTGGTGGGGATATTGAGCGTAACCACAAAGAGGTCTGCAAACATAAACCAGACGAAGACGCTGATAAGGCTGTTGCCCAGGGCCAGGTTAACTTCGTCGTTCCTCACGGTCTTTTTGTTGTTCTTACGCATGAAAATGCGATACTTGAGTGCCTGGTATAGGGAGTGCAGCGCTTTGTTAACATAACGGAATATGGCAAACATACCTGCCAGGAACACAATACTGTAGAGGGATACGCACATTTCTCCCTGACGCATGAACGGTTCTTTGAAGATGGTCCTGTACAGGTCGTTGAACTCAAATATATTCAATGCCCAGTATATACAGGCGGGAATGGAACCAAGCACCAGCAACGGAATAAGAACTTCCCTGACAAGATCGAAGAACCAGGTAGCGCTGAACAGCAACGGTTCCTTGGCCGGCCCCGAGACATAATTGATCTTGGCTTTCTGGGAGGAAATCCGTTTATTGAGACGCTTTTTCTTATATAGCAGCGTCAAATCCCATACGGAAGCTATGGCCAGGACCATCGCCAGCTGGAAGTACCACCATACGAGGATAATAAGGGCCAGGAAGATGTAGCCTTTTATGCTTATGGCCAGGGCCGCGGCCGTAATGCCCAAGGATACCCCTCCTGTTATCATATCCGTCTTGTCGGCCTTTTTGCGGTTATGCAGATTGGCAAGAAGCTGCCACAGCGCCATCACCATCAGAAGCGGCGGGAAGAAGAAGTTCAGGAAGGCATTGGGCACAAACAGGACCCTGCAGCTGATCACGAACAGGGCCGTGAATATGGTGGGAAGGTAAATCCTTGCACTATACTTGAGTTTGGCGGGATCCAGACGGACCAGCAGAGCCGTATAAATGGCCATCAGCAGGCACAGGAAGGTATGCATGATGCTCAAGCTCTTCCGCAGCATGTCATCATCCGTGCTCTCATAGCTGAGGATAAGGAAAAGGACGCAGGCCAGAAGAAGCGCAATATAACGTTTCTGTCCCTTTGCCACCCTTTCCTTCACAGGTTTTATGAAGCGATAAACCGGCAGCAGAATCAGGGCCGATAATCCCCACAGGACAAAGAAGACCAGGAAATAGATGAGCAGCCAGTATAACCGGGCAGAGTTGGCCAGCTGATTGTTATTGGAAATCTCATCAACGTCGTATTCGATTTGTTCTTCTACGAACAAAGCCCGGATAAAGGAAATGCTGTACTTCTTACCAAAGGCTTTCCAAGCCTCTTTCCAGTACTTGCCAGGATTGCCCAAGATGGTTTTCCATGGCGTCTGGCCCTCTTTAAATACTTTATTCTGCAGGAGGCCATAGTAATCCCTGGCGTACTCGAACGATTCCTCCATGCGCAGCCGTGCCTCCTGGTAATGGGTACTGTCGGCCATTACCATTTCACGCGCCGCGGCATACATCTTCAACAACTCGGAGGCGTACAGCAGGCAGGAGTCGCGGTCGGCCTGACCGGTTTCGCTCAGGATGAATGCCGGGATGCGTTCCCCTTCTGCAAGGGTATCCTGCACGGCATTGAAGGCCAGGACAGCCTCCACCTGCTCCTGCAGTTCCTGTTGCAGGAGGCTCTCGTTCTGCAGCAGGTGCACGTCCAGGGAATCGTTATGGTAGGCAAGGCTGTCCGGCACCACTTCTACCTCCCGGAGTTCCGGAGGGAGGCGGCGGAGGGACTCGATCAAGCGTGCGTATCGGTTTATCTCCACTTCCAGGGAGGACACGATACGGTCGTATGGCTTACGGTTCTTGTTGAAGTCGTTGTATTCCTGCGTCACCTTCTCCAGCGCATAACTGATGTCGAAGGTATAGTCCTGCTTCTGGGAATACAACATCAGGGACATGTCATTGCACTTTTTGACAATGCCCACCATCTTCTGGTGCTGCACGCCATACTCGCCTTCCATTTCCTCCCGCGTATGGCTGATCTGCATGTAGTCAAAAAACAGTTCCCGGCGCAGATTGGAAAGCGTTGCATCCAAATCCATTCCGGTAAAAACGGCCATGGCGGGCACGGCCACTACGAGCAGAGCCACCAGGATGATGAGTCGTTTGCGTTTATTCATAGACACAAAGTACTTCCTCTTTCATTGACATAGATAGTCAATTTCCAGGGAAAGTACAATAGATTCCAGGTCCCGGATGGCAAGTTTTGCAAATTCCGAAACCTTTTTGCAAATTCTGAAAGTGGGAGTTACTCAGCGGCGCTGCGCATCCACTGCGTTACGGTCATCCCGATGTTCCGTTTGAACGTAGCGCCAAAGGTGCTGTAACTGTGAAAACCGCTCTCGAAAGCCAGCTGTTGGGCCGTGAAAATACGCTGGTCGGCCACCGCCTCACGATACAGGCGGATGAAATGGCGCACCCGCAAGCCGTTGATGTAGGCATTATACGTGATTCCCTGCTGGGCAAAGTGCTGGCTCAGGTAGTAACGGTTTGTTCCGATAATCTGAGCAAGCTGCGCCAGGGTGAGGTCGTGTTGCAGATAAAGCTGCCCGTCCTCGCAGTGCTTTTTGAGGAGGTGGCCGATACCCGGCGGAATGGCTGGCGGAGCGGAAGCCTTCTGCACCTCTTCGGCCGACTCTTCTTCCTGTGGGGCGCACTCGCTCAGCTGTTGCAAGGTTTCCACCCGCCAGAGCAGCAGCCCCACGATGACGATATTGTCTATTTGAAGAAGAAACAGCAAAACGCGATTTCCTTCAGTAGCGCTGTACATGATGAAAAACAGCAGGAACACGGCCAGGATCAGCAGGCTCAGCCAAATCTCCTTGTTCTCCAGGTCCGCGTAATTGTCCCTTAACCAGCGTCTATAGTGCCGGACGGCCAAAAACGTGTTCAGCATCAGCACAGCATACAGGGCAAAAATATAGATGCTCACCGGAGTATAAAGATCTTCATCTCCCCGGATGAGGCACAGGCTCATCAAAACTAAAGACGGAATCTGCAACACCAACACGGGCCAAACCGTCCGATGCCGGTCCTGCATCATAGACACCAGGATGCCTGCTATCGTGGGGAAAAACATAAACTGATCCAGGCCGCAGACAATTACGTAGGCGGCAGGTGTAGGATGAGAGGCGTAGAAAAGCCAAAACAGGTGGCTCAGCGCACTGGCTATCATGAAAGCAGCCGCCCACCGGCGCAAGGGTACAGGAGAAGTCACCTCCGGCGCGATGGCATTGCCGCGCCGAAAAAGCAGATAGAGGGCTGCGACCATGTTCAGCATAATCACGCCACCATATAGGACGACAAAGACCGTGTTCTGAAGTATCTCTTGCGCTTCCATTCCCAAAACGATCAGTTAAAAAAGTTACGAATACGCTTGTCCTCTAATACTTTTTGAAGCCTGCATCGTGCTTATACCCAATTCATCTTTACAAAAATAGCGAAATTTCCAAAATTCTGCAAGCCGTGATGCGCAACTTGTTTTGAGACCGATTCAGGGAATAATTTCGTAACTTTGAAGCATGATTGAAACAAGGACAGATTGCCACTGCCACATCCTGCCGGGCCTGGACGACGGAGCGCTATCTGTATCTGGACATGGAGCGCTATCACAGCCTGAAGGAAGCCGGCGCTCTGTTCCAGCGGAATGTCGGTTCCCTGGAGGGCCTTTACGGGGAGGCCGTGAGCGTCCGCTGCGAAGCCCTTTTGGCCGAAGGGCTGTATGACACCCTCGGCACGGACTTGCACAATGAGCGCTACGCGGACTATTTCGACAGCTTTGGCTTCAAAGCCTAGCATCGCCGTGGAGACAAGCTCCTGATAATGAATAAGTTAAACATTTACCCCCGGGCGATTTTGCCTGGGGGTAAATGCACAATCTGCTAACAATCAATAAATTGCGCCCACACGCCGCGAGCCCTGTTGTTGCAGCCACGCTCTGCAAGCCCCCGTTGCGGTATATCCACCGCGCTCGCTCGCAAAGATTTGCGCAAGGTTGGTGACCCTTTTCGCGCAAGGTAGGTAGTTTGCGCATGGTTGGTGACCTTTTTTGCGCAAGGTTGGTTTTTTTGCTGCCATCCTTGTGCGGTGTTTCTGCCTCTCACTGGTCCTGAGGCCCGTTTTGGCGCACAAGGTTGGTCACGTTTTTCCAACCTTGTGCACATCCCAGGGCTGGCCGTTGCCCGCAAGGTTGGCTGCCGCGCAGGGTTGGTCGTTAAAAGACCAACCTTGCGCTCAGAGCCACCAAGGGGCTAGCGCACGGTGATGTGGAAGCAGTTCTGCTTCTTTTCGTACTTGATGTAGCAGCGGTTGCCCTGGTCGTGGAAATCCTTGAGCACCTGGCTGAGGACGGCGCGGAGGTACTCCGGCGGCACGTCTTCGTAGGGGCGGCCGCGCAGTTCCGGGATCTTGACATAGCGCCAGTAGGACAGGTCGAAGGTGGTTCCGTAGCGGTGGGTGGAGTTCTCCGAGGCGTTGATGTTCCGCTTGCGGAGCTGCGCGACATCTTCCTCCGTACGAAGCACGGAAGTTACCACCAGCTTATAGGGATTCAGGCCCTTCGCCTGCAGGGAGTCCTGGAAAACCCGGCCGATATCGTCCAGTAAATCACGGGCCGACGGAATCAGGTAAGGGATGGAGTGCGTCAGTGAATCAACCACGTAAGTAGCTGTGTCTTCCAGCTTTACAAGCTTATCCTTGCGCGTTTCCGCATCTTCCCGGTTGGCCACCGGAGGAATACCGATGGCCTGCGCCACCGCTAACTGGACATCGTTCATGTCATTGAATTCGCGGGCGAAGTTGACGTCGTAAACCCGCACGGGATGAATCCCGATGGGCCCCTGGGCAAGCCATTTGCGTTCCCGGATGCAGGCGCGGGCGCTGAAAAAGACATACAGGAACAGGCAGAGGACGATGGCGGATCCCGCCAGCCTCCAGGATTTCTTCAGGTGTCTCATTTGCGACGGTCCGTGTATTCAGCGGTTGCGGTAAAGAAGACGTCGCCGCCGGAGTTCAGGGCGGTTTCCACGGAATCCTGGATGACGCCGATGATAAAGCCCACGGCCACGGCCTGCATGGCGATGTCGTTGCCGATCCCCAGGAAGGAACAGGCCATGGGGACCAGCAGGAGGGAGCCCCCCGCCACGCCGGAAGCCCCGCAGGCGCCCAGGGTGGCGATGACGCTGAGCAGGATGGCGGCGAAAAAGCCCACCTCCACGCCCACCGTATGGGCTACGGCCAGCGACAGGACCGTGATGGTCACCGCGGCGCCGTTCATATTGACCGTCGACCCCAGCGGGATGCTCACGGAGTAGAACTCCTCATCCAGGCCGAGGCGCTT
>JAGCWB010000197.1 GCA_017962065.1 Bacteroidales bacterium | reverse complement strand
GTTGTCTATTGGCTTAAGCGGCTCTTTCACCTCCTGTTCCAAGGTGTCGTCCGTGATTACGTTGATTCCGCCTTCTTCCTCTCCCTCCTGCTCTTCTTCTCCTTCTTCCTTAGGTTTGCGTATTCTCCTGGGCCTTTCCTTCTTCAAGGGTGCGCCGTCCACTGTGTCCGTAACGGTGAATGCCGGGATATTGTCCTCCGGTTTATCGTCATCCGTTTCCGGAACAAAGGTATCGGCAGTTTCAAATGGAGCTTCGTCTGCAGGATTGGGGCCCTCCGGAAGCACTTTCTTCTTACCCATGAGAAGATGGGCAAAATGCTCGCTCATGCAGTAGAACCAGCCGCCGAGCAGCGCCAAGAGGAGAACCGAAGTGATAATTTCACCAAGTTTGGAGATAAGGAAACCGACCACCGCAGCGCCGGCGCGGCCGCCGAGACCGCCTATGAATGCATATTCAACTCCGGTGAAAACTCCCACCAGAGAGGAGATCCAGGACAGGACAAACGCCATGGTAAAGCAGCCGTAGAACCACTTCCTGAGGCGGATGGGGCTCTGTGTCCACAGCAGTTTGACGCACCATGCAATTAAAAAGGCCAGCACGCAGAATGCTCCAAGACCGAAACTGTCGGTCACAAGGAAATGCCCGATAGAAAGGCCCGAAGAGGCAGCGGCATTCTGGATAACATCGCCTGCTGCATTCAGGGCACTCTGGTCCTGACGCCATGTGAACATATAGGACACCACGGAAATGGCCACCGTAAGGGTAAGGATGAGCACCAGACATATACCGCCGTAACGGATACCTGTCTGTTTACGCTCCGAGAGGGATTCCCAGTATTTCCTTAAAGGATTCATTTCTTCTTGCCGTTTTTACGGAAGTTACGGTTGAATTTGCCCCCCTTGTTGCCCTGGAAGCCAAGGTTCATGCCCGGTCTTGAGAACGAAGCATCGGCCGATATCTTGGTAAGTTCTATGCCTTCCGGAACCTTTACGCGGCCGCCGGACAGGCGTTCGATGTCCATGAAGATGGTTTCGTCCGACACGGTGTCCTTGTTCCAGATAAGGTACTGCTGACGCATGTAAATGGCCAGGGAGCGTATCATGGCGGTTTTGGTTTCCCCTTCCGGCTCTTTGGCGATAAGGTCCAGTATGCTTTCTATGTTGCGGCCGTAATGGCGGGCCCTGATGGGCTTGGTGTTAAGGGGAATGGGGTCCGGTTTGCTGTTGATAACCTCCGGAACGGGCTTGGGATAGGGGGAATCCACATCCAGATCGTAACCTGCGATTATGAAAAGATGGTCCCACAACTTCTGGGCAAAATTCTCCTGCTGATGAACCTGGGGATTGAGGCTTTCCATGACCTTAACCACGGCCTGGGCCTGCTCCGTGCGCTTTGCACGGTCCGGTATCTGCTTTAGCTGCTCTACCATCTGGAGCACGTTTCTTCCGTACTCCGGCATTTGCAGTTTCTCAACCTCTGTATTGTAGTAAAGCTTGATTGTATTCTCACTTGCTTCCATAGACTCACGTTCTCAATTATCAACTTACAAAGATACGCAAATTATCGTCTAAATACCAAAGGTATCCATCAACTTTTTCGTATCCCATTTTTCTGTATAGGTTTTCGTAGCGCAGCTCCTGGCGGCGATAGCCTTCCTTTTGCTCTCCAAACTTGTAATCCACAACAGTTACCCGGCCGTCGGGATGCATTACAACCCTGTCGGGACGGTATTCTTCCCCGTCGGGGGCTATGATGGGACATTCCATGAGGACTTTGGCCTCCGGGGCGAACCAGCCAAGGTCCTGCACGGAGTTGAGACGCTCTTTAAGGAACTCCAGCGTGGCATCCCTGTCCCCCGCCGGAAGGTCTCCCGAACTAACCGCTGCGTCGACCGCTTTTCCCAAGTCATCGGCCTGCTTTATTCCGGCCATTATGGCGTGCAGTACATTACCCCTTATGCGGCGGCTGGAGGCTATGCCAAAACTGCCGTCATCTCCAAAATAATCGGCCGCTTCCGGGCTGAACCTGAGGCGGTTACCGCTATCGGCCGGGAAGGATTCGTAGCCTGCCTGAAGCGTTTCGGACTCATCTTTTTCACGTTTTAACTGTTCCGGCGGATAAAACTGCCCGCAGGCAAAGTATTCCGTGCGCAGGAATCCGTACAGCAGCTGGCCCATACTCCCCCACTCCGGTTCCGTGCCTTTTGCAAGGGCGTCGGTGAGTTTCTTGGGCGGTTTTGCCGATATTATCTTCAGACCGTACTTGGCCCTTGTGAGGGCTACGTAGAACACGTTCAAATTGTCAATGGACTGACGGTGAACTTCTTCCAGATATTCTTCCCCGAAAAGGGAATCGGCCAGCTTGCTCTCCAGTTTTACGTGGTACATGCCATCGGCCTTGCCCTCCAAGGCGCTACCCTCCACATTGGGACTGGCCCATAGGGGCGAAGCTTTGTAAAGGGTGATTTTATCGGCGTAAGGCACTATTACGTAAGGGAATTCCAGGCCTTTGGCTTTATGTACCGTCATTATGCGTACGGAGTCGCCAGTCTGGGGCGATGCAATCTTAGGATCGGCATCCTTCCAGCTTTTCAGGAAGGCCGATAAATTGTTCCCTCCGCTTGACACCCAGTCCTGAAGATAATCCATAAACGACTGGATGTAAGGCACTTCCGAGTTGAACCTGAGGGGGTCGTAAGCGCGTATGTCCCTTAGCAGGCTCTCCGCCAGATCTATCAAGGAATGATAGTGATCCGGGATGCTCATTTCCATGGAACCGGCCATGAAGCCGGCCACCGTGGGACTGATTTCATCGGCCGGAGTATCCATGAGCGAAAGTTGGGACACAAGGCGGCGAACCGTCACCGACGATTTCACGTACAGGGAGTCGTCCGACACTACCGGAATTCCGTTTTCCACCAGCGCGGAGGCTATGGCCGATCCGTCTTTGTTGAAGCGCACCAGTATGGCCATGTCGCTCCACAGGCCTCCTTTTTCGTGGATATCCATTACCGTGGCCAGTATTTCCTCCATCTGGTCGTCAACGAATTTCACTTCCACGTGGCCGGGGGCGGGGTCTTTGAATTCTACCGTTTGTGTCACATCGGCATATATGGACTCCAGGCCAAGCTGAACGGCGGCGAAGGTGAAGAAGGTGTTGTTAAAGTTCACTATCTCACGGCAGGTGCGGTGGTTGCCGTCGAGGGCTTTCACGTCCACGCTTTGGAACTCGTTTTCCAGACGGCTGCCAAGCAGTTTCCAGTCGCTGCCCCTCCAGCGGTAGATGCTTTGCTTTACGTCGCCCACCACAAGGGATGAATTCCCTCCGGCCTCGCTGTTATGCAGCAGCGGGCTTATGTTTTCCCACTGGATATCGGCCGTGTCCTGGAATTCGTCCAGAAGGAAATCCTCGTAGCGCACGCCCAGTTTTTCGTAGATGAAGGGGGCGTCGCTGCCGTCGATTATATTCTTGAGGATTATGTTGCTGTCGTCCAGGGAGATTACGTTTTTCTCTTTCTGGACTCTCTGGAACGCATTGCGCAGTTCCTGAGCCATGCCAAGGCCGTAAAGCTGGCCAGCTATTGCCTTTGCGGTCATGTATTCCTTGTAAGGCTGGCCAAAGCACTCCAGAAAGGCCTGCAGTTTAGGTTCCAGCACGCCTTCCAACTTGTCTTTGAGGTGGGCGTTTGCCTTGGCGAACCATTTGTCCGGGTCTTGGGCCTTGGAAATAAAAGCCGGGGTTGGCTTTTCCTTGTCGTATTCTTTAGGATCCGTGAATTCCAACAACTTGACCATGAATCTGCCGTTGGTCTGTTCCGGAGTCACTCCTTCGGCGGCCATCGTATCGATGACTGCTTTAGCTGCATCGGCCACTCTTCTGGGGAAACTTTCCGTTATCTCACGGCAGCACTTTCTTATGCTGTCCAGTTTTTCCCTGGGGAAATTCTGGTCCTGGGGCAAGGTTGAAAGACTTTTTGCCACTTCCGTAAGGCTTTTATCCAGCGACAGAACGCCGTTTTGCTCAAGGCCGTCCTTCACCCCCTCCGTGAGCCAATCCAAAAGGGTACGGTCCTGCTCCGACAAACCGTCCAGTACCATGTCCACGGTCTCGGCCACCAGCTCTTCCCTGTCCAGCTGAACCTGGTACGACGAGAACTGGCCGATCTCGTGCGAGAATGCGCGCAGGGTTTGCTGGAAGAAGCGGTCTATGGTAGATACCGCAAAGGCCGAATAGTCATGCAGTATGGCCGATAACTGCTCCTGTGCCTTCTTTTGCAGTTGTGGCAGGCTCAGGCCAGTCCTTTGGGGCAACTTGTCCTTGTATGGAGATTCTTCCGGCGCTTTGGCAATGGTGGCCAGTTCCTTGATAATCCTCCGTTTCATCTCGTCCGTGGCCTTGTTTGTGAAAGTCACGGCCAGCACATGCCTGTAAGCATCCGGCTTATCGCTTCCAAGGATAAGGCCAATGTACTCCAGTGCCAGATTATATGTCTTGCCGGATCCCGCCGACGCCTTCAGTATCTTTATCATACCTTAAAGGAGCTTTACCTTCAAAGTCTTGGTCGCAGAACCGCAGCGGACCACTGCTATGTAAACTCCCGACTTCAGCGAGGTG
>JAGCWB010000196.1 GCA_017962065.1 Bacteroidales bacterium | reverse complement strand
CGGTTTTTGGATAGACAAGTGGAACGACCGCATCTACTGCTACGAACGCGAAGCCCCTGGAAACTTCTCAGTTCCAGCCTACTACGGCCGCGGTGGTGCCGTTTCCCTTGTTGGCTCCTGGAAACACCGCTTCAAGTGGCTCACCCTAAAAACCCACCTCCGCGCCTCCTGGATGGCCAGGGTCGGCCGCGTCCCCACCCCCGGCCTGTCCCTGCAGGTGCAGTGCGACATATAGGGTGTTGTGCATGCCCTGAAGGTCCAGCCGATGGACCCTTAGACGCATTTTAGGGTGATTTTCGGCCTCGAAGGTCCAGCCGATGGACCCTCAGACATAGTTAGGATTGCATTTTTAAAACAAATATTATGAGAAAGTATTATTTTATCAGCACGGAACACTTAAAGAATAAACTATGGTTCAGGGACGACGAAGATTTCAAAGTGGGAATGAACAAAGTTGCACTCCTTGCGGGACATACAAATGTGCAAATTGTGTGCTTCGTTCTAATGTCAAACCACGTTCACTTCCTGATATCGGCAGACAGTTGGGAGGACGCTAATCGCTTCATTACTGAATTCAAAAATCACTATGCCCGCTACATTCACCACAAGTACGGCGTTTGGGAGTTACTCAGAAGGAATGATGTGGACATACAGGAAGTGGAGAATTCTGAGGAGGCGCTGGAGAGGGTAATTGCATATATTCAAATGAACTGCGTTGCCGCCAATATTTGTGGACATCCGGCACAATACCGTTGGGGAACGGGGATGTGCTTCTTTTCCGACACAGAGCGCAAAGGAGTTTGCCTTAACACGTTGTTCAGAAATAAAATACAAAAATTGGTTCATAGTAATCTTGATGTTTCTGGTTATCTGCTTCTTGGAGATGATGGATACATTCTTCCGGAATCCTATATTGATGTCAAAGCAGTAGAAGCTCTTTTCAAAACCGCCAAAAGATACGATTACTTTCTTAGGATGTCCTCAAAAGCAAAGACCAGGATGGAAGCAAACGAAGCGCCGGGGTTTAAGGATCAAGTAGTATTGTCGGCTATTGGCGATCTCTGCTATACCCTTTTCAGGAAGCCCAATGCTCAGGCATTAACATATACTGAATTGACCGAACTGATGAAACAACTTCGGTTTCGCTTCTCAAGCAATATCGAACAGCTCTGCCGAGTTACAGGCCTGGAGTATGAAAAGATTGCAAAAATGCTCGACAGCATCTAACAGGCCGATCCAAGTAGGTGCTTTGAGGGTCCATAGGATGGACCTTCGGAGAACTTTTGGGGCCGAAAATGGTGGTGAGGGTCCAAGGGATGGACCTTCGGGGCACATTAAAGGGATTTTCGAGAGTAGAAGGTGCAAAAACCTACTTTTTCCCTACTTTCAGGCGCTGGCCGATGTTGATGCGGTCGCTTTTGAGGTTGTTCCAGGATTTGAGCTGCTTTACGGTGCAGTGATTTTTCTGGGCAATTTTTCCAAGGGTGTCGCCGGACTTGACCTTATAATACACCCACTGGCCGGTGCTGCCGGAGGAGGAGGAGCGGGTTGTTGGCACGGGGCGTCCGCCAACGGTTTCGCGGCCGTCCTGCACCTTTGAAGCGGTAAAGAGTTCCTCGCTCCTGTAATTGTAAATGCTGTCCTGCATGTCCAGGAAGGCCGATGTATAATTGAATGGCAGACGCAGAACTTCATCGCCGCCTGCTCCCGGAACTATATCTTTATGGTATTGGGGATTAAGGTCCCTTAAATCGTCCATGGGAATGCCCAGCGTTTCGCTCACCTGAGCAAAGTGCAGGTTGCGGTGGAGATGCACCGTATCCACATATATCGGCATGGACATTGGCTCCGGATAAAGGCCGTACTCGTTGGCGTAATTAAATGCATACATGGCTCCCACCATGGCAGGAACATAGCCGCGGGTTTCACGAGGGAGGTATTCGTAGATGCTCCAGAAATCGGTTTTTCCGCCGGCCCTCTTGATTGCCTTGTTCACATTTCCCGAACCGCAGTTGTAGGACGAAATTGCCAGCGGCCAGTCCTGGAAAATTCGGTATGCATCGCGCAGATACCTGGCGGCGGCATCAACTGAAAGCAGGGGATCCATGCGCTCGTCAATGAAGGAATCAATGCGCAGACCATAACTCTTAGCCGTTCTGTACATGAACTGCCACTGTCCAAGTGCGCCCACGCGGGATTCAGCCCGGGGATTCAAAGCGCTCTCAATTACTGCCAGATATTTAAGTTCCAGCGGAAGCTCGTATCGGCGGAAAGTCTCCTCAAATATCGGCATATAATACTCGGCAAGACCCATCATCTGGCCCATTTTGCCGGGCATTTTCTCCGAGTACAGGATCATGTAGTTCTTTACCGTCTCGTTGTAGGGGAGGGAGATGAAGGAGTTCATGTCCGACAGCCTTTTCATGAGCACGGAATCCGGCACGTCGGTGGTGAAATGCACTGAATCCATATTGTACATCTCGCGTCCGGAGACATTGCTGCGCCTGTGCATATACCATTGACCCAGAAGCGTATCCGTACTTGCCGATGTATATCCTTCCAGCGCCGCCGACACCTTGTTCTCGTTCTCCCCGGAGAGTTCGGCCTCTATAGCTTCACGCTCTGCGGCATCGGCCCTGAAAGCCGATAATTCGGCCTCCAGAAGCTCCAGCTTTTTCAAAAGTTCGGCATTGTCCTGTTCCAGCTGTTTGCGGCTTTTGCGCGCCTGTGCGCCCACAGGAAGAAAACAAAGGATTAAGGCCAGTGCTAAAATGCTTCTTCTCATACTCAAAATCTAATGCCGATACTCATTCCCACCGCCGGCGCCGCCGAATACTGGACGGGCATGATGGTGGGTTCAATCTTCATGGAAAGGTCGTCGTTCACTTCGAAGTCTTGCATGTATGCAAAGACGTTTGCATCAATCACCTGTAAAATGTATGAAACGGCTATTGCAAGGATGGAATAGTCCCTGTAACGGCGGTAAACGTCCCTATAGTATTTCGCTGTTTCACCCGACCACGGCGGACGGTCTGCTGTTTCTTCGGTGGATGTTGCTTCGTTATGAATGCGTTTCCAACGAATGTACTGCGTATTGTTGTCCAGATAGAAGTGCACGCTGCCGGCAATAAGCCCCAAGTAAATGGGCACTTTCCAGGCCTCGCCGTTATAAATCTGCCCAAGACCGGGAAGCAGTAAAGAATAGAACGTGGACTTTGCAGGATCCGGCCATTTATGGCCGTTGTCGTAGCATATTGCAAGGTCCAGGAGTGAGCCCCAGTACACAAGTCCGGCACCGACATAACACAGCGTGCTGTAAGTCTTATACTGAGGGTCGTTACTGGTTTTGTAAAGGTTGCCGAAGTGGACGCCGCCATATATGCCGGCACCTATTCCGCCGTAAACGATGGGAAGCTTCCAATACTGCTTATGGTAAATCTGACCCGATCCTACAAGTACCGCCGAACCAATTCCCAGTGTCTTCAAAGATGCGTTGTTCTTATGGGCAAGGGCGCCAAAGAACTCCTTGAAATTAAATATGGAAGAAGTGTCGGCCGCAGTTTTTTCCGTGGTGTCGGCATAGTTCTGGGAGAAGGCATCACGCTTGAACTGGTCGTCCCTGTATTGGGCGGCCAGTGGACGGGCAAATGCAAGAAGCAGCCCGGCGGCAAACGCAACTTTTCCTAAAAACCTCATCGCTGGTCCAGTGCTTTCAAGAACTGTTCCATCTGCTCGTCGGATTCGAAGCGGATGGTGAGGGAACCCTTTCCGTCTTTCCCGCGCTTGAGGGAGATATTCTCTCCGAAATATCGGCCTACATTTTCTAAAAGCCGATAATACATCTGAGGAAGCTCCTGAGGCTCACCATCGGCCTTTTGAGAAGCGCCGCCTTTGCCCAGAGCCTTTATCTTTTCCTCCAACTGGCGCACGGACAGGCCGCCTTTAACTATAAGGTCGCACAGCATTTCCTGCACTGCAGGGTCTTCTACGCCCAGAAGCACTTTGGCGTGACCTACGCTCACAAGACCAACCTTAAGGTCGTGCTGCACTTTGGCGGGAAGCTTCAGAAGGCGCAACTGATTGGCCACCGAAGCGCGTTTTTTGCCAACCCTGTCGGCCATCATTTCCTGTGTAAGCTTGCACTCTTCGATGAGACGCTGATAGCTCATTGCAACCTCAATGGGATCCAGGTTTTCGCGCAGGATATTCTCCACTAGAGCCATCTCCAGCATGCCCAGGTCCCAAGCATCGCGAATATACGGAGGAATCATGTCCATGCCGGCCATTATGCAAGCACGGTAACGGCGTTCGCCGCTGATTATCTGATACTTCCCGTCGCCTTTGCGGCGTACGGTTATGGGCTGGATAAGGCCGAAGGTGCGAATGGATTCGGACAGTTCCTGCAGCGCCTCCGTATCAAAGTTCATGCGGGGCTGGTAGGGGTTGGGCTCAATAAGGTCCACCGGGATGCGCAGCACGTCCGAGGTGTCCTTAGGCTTCTGATCGGCCGATACAACCTGCTTGTTGATATAGCCCACAGGCTTTCTGGTGAGGGAGGAAACGTCTTCGCCTCCTAAGAGAGCGCCAAGGCCTTTTCCCAGGCCAAACTGATTCTGCTTAGTCATTTGAATTCTTGTCTAAAACTTCCTTTGCCAGGCTCATATAATTGGATGTGCCGTTGTTCATCACGTCGTACAGGATGATGGGCTTTCCGTACGAAGGGGCCTCGCTCAGGCGTATGCTGCGGGCAATGATAGTTTTGAATACCATGTCCTTGAAATGGTCCCTGAGCTGCTCTACCACCTGATTGTGCATCTTGGTGCGGCCATCGAACATGGTAACCACAAAGCCTTCGATGGTAAGTTTGGGATTGATTCCGTTCTGCACCAGACGGATGGTCTGGATAAGTTTTGCAAGGCCTTCCAGGGCAAAGAATTCTGGCTGGACGGGGATGATCACCGAATCGGCCGCCGTAAGGCAGTTAACCGTAATGAGGCCCAGGGAAGGGGAGCAGTCGATGATGATGAAATCGTAATTATCCCTGATTGGAGCCAGGGCCTTTTTGAGCACGGATTCACGGTCCGGCACGTTCAGAAGCTCGATTTCCGCACCCACAAGATTGATATGGGAAGGAATCATGTGAAGCTTGGGAAGTTCTGTCTGAATGAGGGCGTCATCGGCCGATAGTTTGCCGATAAGAATCTCATACAGAGTGCGGTGATCCGAATTCTCGGGGTCGAAGTTAAGGCCGGAGGTGGTGTTTGCCTGAGGGTCCGCATCTATTATGAGGACGCTCTTTTCCATCACCGCCAGCGATGCGGCCAGATTTATGGCAGTGGTGGTTTTACCCACGCCGCCTTTCTGGTTTGCTATTGCGATTATTTTTCCCATACGTTCTTATAAATCGAGCAAAATTAGTGATAATTCCGCAATAGAACAAATATTGTTCTACAAAATGTTCCACGCTAGGAATGCCGATAATTTTTTGTATCTTCGCCATTCGATGGAGGAAGTGCGCTTCATACAGGTAATTCTGCCGCTCAGGATTGAGTGGGAGCCATATTATATCCTTCCGGAAGGCATGTACCTGGAGGTGGGAGACATGGTAAAGGTAGAGTTCGCATACAAGGAGTACGTGGGAGTAGTGTCGGCCCTGGACGTTGTACCGCCCCCGGAACTTGTTCCTTCAATCCTGTACATTGTAGGCCGATGCCCGGAGGTTCCGCCTGTGTTCCCTCAAGAGATAAAGTTCTGGCGGGAAGTTGCCACATACTACATGTGCACGGTAGGGGAAGTGTACAAATGCGCCCTGCAGAGGGATCTGGAGCCCAAAACGGAGAGAAAGATAAAGGAGGCCGATCCCGTTCCGGTAGAACTTTCCGCTTTGCAGGCCGATGCTGCTTCGCAGATCAGGAATGCTTTTTCGATAGGGAAAACTGTGCTTCTGCACGGCGTCACCGGTGCAGGCAAAACAGAGATATATCTGAAGCTGGCAGGGGAGACATTGGCCACTGGACGCTCTGTACTTTTTCTTGTTCCGGAGATTGCCCTTTCCAGACAGTTGGAGAACAGGGTGGCGGCTGTTTTTCCTAACGTGTTCGTGTACCACAGCGCACAGACTCCGGCCCGCCGGGGCCAGGTTGCAAAGGCCGTAAGGGAAGGGGAACCGTACATAGTTTTGGGCACTCGCAGCGCACTGTTCTTGCCGCATCGTTCGCTGGGACTTATCATAGTTGACGAGGAACACGACAACTCCTTCAAGCAGGATTCTCCGGCCCCGCGCTACCATGCCAGAGAAACGTCAATAATGCTCGCGCTAATTCACGGAGCGAATGTTATACTGGGCAGTGCGACTCCGTCTTTAGAGTCTTTATATAATGCTGAGACAGGCCGTTTTGTAAAGGTTCAGCTAAAGCAACGCTTTCACGATGGGGAAGACGCTCCCTTAATGATAATCGACACTGTTGCCGAACGCCGGAAAAACGGCATGGTGGGCAGTTTTTCGCTAAAACTTCTGGCCGAAATTCAACAGACTTTGGAGGCCGGCGGACAGGTGGTATTGCTTCGCTCCCGCCGCTCTTATGCTCCGGCCGTTCAGTGCACGGAATGTGGCACAATTCCAAAGTGCCCGCACTGCAATGTATCGCTAAGCTTGCACGTTCATCCGGAGCGTCTTGTGTGTCATTATTGCGGGCACTCAGAGCCATATACAGGCGTGTGCGCTTCCTGCGGCGGAGCCCTCCAGCCGCTTGGCGCCGGCACGCAGAAGATAGAGGAAGAAGTGCAGGCAATCTATCCATCGGCCCGTATTGCGCGCCTGGATTCAGACACGGCTTCGGATGCCGGCATAATTAAGCAGTTCGAGAAAGGGGAGATAGACATACTAATTGGCACTCAGGTGGTTACAAAGGGCTTCGACTTTGCCAACTTGTCTCTGGTAGCGGTTATTCAGGCCGATAATATCCTTGCCCAGCAGGACTTTCGCGCCGATGAGCACGCCATCCAGCTGCTGGAGCAGTTCCGCGGCCGCAGCGGCAGGCGCGGCAAACCGGGTCTGTTTGTAATCCAGACCCGCGAGCCCGCTCACCCGGTCTTCGGCCGGCTGGACTCCTCGCTTGACAACACAGAACAAATGCTGGCCGAACGCCGCATGTTCGGCTATCCTCCATACACCAGACTCATACACATTTCCATTCGAGACGCCAATCTTAAGCGTCTTGAATACATGTCGCGTGAACTCTCATCGGCCATCATTGCCTGCGGAGTATCGCTCGTTGGCCCCTACGCCCCCGCCGTGGACAAAATCGCCGACAACTTCATCCGCCAGATCCGCATCACCCTTCCGCGCGACAAATCCCTCCAGTCCCGCAAATCCGCCATCCACACCACCGTCTCATCCTTCGAAAAATCCCGCAAATACTACGGCCACATCCTCCTGGACGTAGATCCGGTGTAATGTTGCCCCCCGCCTAAAGCACACTTTCGGCCTCTGGACCCTGGTTACTGTGCTTTAGCGCCCTCTCCGACCCCTGCCTAAAGCACACTTTTGGCCCTAGAACCCCAGTTACTGTGCTTTAGCTCCCCTCTATGACCCCGCCTAAAGCACACTTTCGGCCTCTGAACCCCGGTTACTGTGCTTTAGCGCCCTCTCCGACCCCTGCCTAAAGCACACTTTTGGCCCTAGAACCCCGGTTACTGTGCTTTAGCGCCCCTCTATGACCCCGCCTAAAGTACACTTTCGGCCTCTGAACCCCGGTTACTGTGCTTTAGCGCCGGGAGGGAGCAGGATGGGATGTTTGGAAATACGGCGGAGAATGTGTAATTTTACAAGCCAAAGGAAATTAGAATCATGAAAGCAATTTGGATTATACTGTCTCTTGTATTCGGCGTGCTCATTTTTGCGTGGGGATGCATGGGGAATTCGATAATGTTCCAGGGCGTTGGCGCCGTGATTATGGTCCCCGGACTTATTGGGCTGCTGGAGAAGATTTTCCCGGAAAAAGAAGTTGCAAAAAATGACTGAATCCCTAAGGGAATTCGTTGAAACTGCGGTAATTCCGCGTTATGCTGCTTTTGACAAGGCACATCAGGAGGACCACGCCAGAGCTGTAATTGTGCGCGCCTTGGAGATGGGCCAGATATATCATGTCAACGAAGATATCCTTTACACTGCCGCAGCCTGCCACGACCTTGGTCTGGAAGTTGACCGCAAAACCCACCATCAGGAAAGCGGCCGGATAATCCGCCAGATGCCGGAACTTCGTCAATGGTTCTCCACCGCAGAAATTGAAACCATTGCCCAAGCGGCGGAAGACCACCGCGCTTCTTCTGACCACGAACCCCGCAGCATATATGGCAAAATTGTAGCCGAGGCCGACCGCCTGATTATCCCGGAACAGATCATCCTACGCACAGTCCAATTTGGCCTTGCACACTATCCGGAACTGGAAAAAGAAGGTCACTGGCAGCGCACGCTGGAGCATCTGCACGAGAAGTATTACTACGGCGGCTACCTAAAGTTATGGATTCCGGAATCTCCTAACGCCCCTCAGTTGGAGGCGCTAAGGCAGATTATTAAGGACGGAAACCGTCTTAGACAAATCTTTGATCAAATCTGGGAAAACGAATGTCGTCAATAACAGATCATACCGGAAGCGGCAATTACAGCATAAAAAGCTGGGAGACAATGCACAGGTTCATCCTGGACATGGGCATTGTTCCTTTCTTTCACAATCCCATCCCCGGTTTCTCCATAGAAGAACATACAGCTCCGGAATTCTGGTTCACAGAAGAAAGTCTTGGACCCTGGGACTGGAAGATAGAGTGCGTGCAAAGCGGCGATATAGCCTATGGCAAGTTCCTATGGGGCGGAAAAGCCGCCTTTGCAACGGTGGATGTTTATCGCGAACTGATGAACTGGCGGCGCTCCCAAGCCAAATATCGGCCCACAAAAGAGCAGCAGGCTGTGCTGGATTTCATGGAGGAAAATGGCAGCATCTCTATCACCGAAGTCCGCAAAATCCTGAACGTAAAAAAGGGTCCTGCCGATGCAATGATGGCAAAACTCCAGATGCAAACCCGCGTTGTAACCGGCGACATTACAAGGGTATACAGGGGAGAAGACCTTCACTACAGCGGCTGGCAGCGCTGCAGTTTCTGCTCTCCGGAAGCGTTGTTTGACCAGGCCGATTTCCCTTTCCCCGGCTTCCAGCCCCGAACTATGAAATCGGACCTCACCCCATCGGAATCACTTGAATTCCTGAAGGACAAGGTCCGTTCAATCGCCGGCGACGTGCCGGATAAACTCCTGGAGAAACTACTTTGATTTCCCCCTCTTGTCTTCCACCGTTGCGCCCGGGTAGTCAGCCATGTTGAAGGTACACATCTTCTCGTCCACATCGAAGGAGAAATCGCGCATAGTGAGTCTGGCGCCGGACATCTTTGCCGACAAACTCAGCGGCATATAATCGGCCTTGGACACCACTATATCCATGGTTCCGGGGGCATCTTTGTCTTTGCAGGTCTTGAGCTTTTTGCACTGGATGTACCAGGCATCGGCTGTTTCCTTGCTGATGCTTACGGAGTAATCGTCCGTTATTCCGGAGAACATTTCCATGTCGCCTTCTTCCGCAGAAGAGTCCGAACCGGCCTTTACATCTTCGATGGTAATCTTGGTTTTGCCTTCTTTGGTGGCCACCGTATAGCTTACATTATCCTCGTCGAAGGTGGTGACTGTTACTCCCATCATCTTGGCGTCCATACGAATCTTGTTATCGTAGCAGTAGGTCCTGGTGGTGGTTGTGCCAAGGACGGGAATCTTGATGTCCACGGTCATTGCCATGCGGTCCTGGGGAAGGGTATTCAGGACCTCGTCCATCTTGTTGCAGATTTCCTCTGCCGTCTGGGCGAAGGCCGATAAAGCAATGGCTAGGCCGATAAAGGTGCTGATAAATCGTTTCATACTAGTGAATCTGATTTGCAAAAATAAAAAAAAAGGAGGAATTTTGTATAATGTTAAATATCAAATATATGAGACTGAACTACATTTTTGCCGCAATATTTCTGCTTGTAGTATTTGGGGATTCTGGGAAGGATACAATCGGCGTCCGCACGGATGCTTTGGACAATAATGCATGGGACAGGTCGGAGTGGATTTCGGCGGTGGAGGCGCCAGTTGTTACCGGCACTGTCAATAATAAGGACAACCGTCGTGCGGCCGATGGGGCCAGTTGGTTCGTCAGCACCGTGAAGAATCCCGGAAAGGTGGTATCGGCAAAATGGATGACCACCGCCTTGGGCGTGTACCAGCTTTACCTGAACGGAAAGCCGGTGGGCGAAACTGATGCACTGAAACCGGGTTTTACCCATCCACAGAAAACCAGGATATCATTTACTTACGATGTTACTGAAGCCTTCAAAAAAGCCGCCGACGCACAGAATACACTGAGTGCCCAGGTAACCCCAGGATGGTGGGCCGATAAGGTGGTCACCCCGAACGGTCATAAAGGAGGTATGGTGGGCAAAAAACCGGCCTTCCGATGCGTTCTGGAGCTCACTTTTGCCGATGGCGGCACAAAGCTCTACGGCACAGACACCACAGAGTGGACTGCCGGTATTGCGGGGCCTGTGACACACGCGGCAATCTTTGACGGCGAGACGTATGACGCCCGCATACAGCCGGGTTACGTGACCCCTGAGAAACTGAAAAAGCCGGAAATCAATTCCGAGTTTGACGGGGAGATTGTTCCATCGGCAGGAGCGGAAGTATGCTACCGCTACGACATTGCTCTCAAACCTGTAGAAGCTTATGTTTATAGAGATATTGAAGGCGCTAAAGAAGGGGAGTATGGCAAAGTAGTTAAACTGCGCAATTACAAGGACGGCAAAACCATGGTTCTTAAAGCCGGTGAAACGCTTGTAATTGACTTCGGCCAGAATGCGTCCGCAGTACCGGAGTTTGTTTTTAAGGCCCACGATGCCGGTACTGTCCTTACCTGTTTGCCGGCTGAGATATTAAATGACGGTAATGGAGCCGAAAGCCGCGGCATGGACGGTCCTGAAGGCAGCGTACACCGTACTAACCTGCGTACCGACTCGGATTGTTTCCGGCTTGACTATACCTTTGGACCGCAGAAAGGATGGGTGAAGTATCTGCCTCATTGCACATTCTTCGGGTACCGATATGTTTCAATAACTGCTACCGGCGATGTGAAGATTCGTTCTATACGTTCAATTCCGGTAACATCGATTACTTCCGATATGGAAAGCGGGATAATAGTCACAGGCAACAAGGATATCAACAAGCTTATCTCCAATGCCATCTGGGGCCAGCGCTCCAACTACCTTTCCGT
>JAGCWB010000195.1 GCA_017962065.1 Bacteroidales bacterium | reverse complement strand
TTCCAGGCGTGCCTCTTAAGCCACTCGAGCATCTCTCCGGACTTAGGTTCCCAAAAACGGGACTGCAAAGATAGGAACTTTTTTTTACTTTGCAAAAAAAGATTCCCTACACTCCCCTGCCTACACCTAAGCGGGCTTCAACAACGTTCAGGACGTAGTCGCCTACTTTTTCGTATTCGTTTACAAGGTCCATGTACACGGTGCCGTTGTCGTAACTGTAGACCTTGTTATCTACGTCGGTCATGCTTTGTTGCTTGAGGGTATTACGCTGATTGTTTATCTTGAGTTCCAGCGCGGCGGATTCTTCTATACCAAAGTCCTCCTTGTGGCCCTCCAGCATGGCGTTCATGCGGGTCATTGCCGCATCTACAAGCTCGTGAATCTGGAGGATGCCGTGCCACTGGAAGTCGCCGAAGTGAATCTTGTTCTCACGCTTGCGCTGAAGGATGCGGGCAAGGTTGAAGCAGCTGTCGCCAATGGATTCCAGCTCGCCAATCTGGCGCAGCATGCAACGGATCTTGAGTTTGGTGTCGTCAGACAGGTGTGCATCGGCAACCTGACCAAGATATTTGCCAATCTCGTTCTCCATATTGTCCGATATGTCTTCGTACTTCTTGATGCGGTCGAAGAGTTCCTGGAAGGCTTTGTCTTCCTTTATGTTAGACAGGTCACGCACCATGCCCAGCATGCGCTGCATACGAATACCGAATACGGATATTTCTTTCTGGGCCTGAAGCACGGAGATTTCCGGAGTCTTCATGATACCGCCACGGATATACATGAGGCGGGACTCGTCTTCCTGCTCCGAATCCTTGGGCTTGACAATCCAGCACACCAGCTTCTCACTCTGGGGAATGAACCAAATCAAACTACTGGTGTTAATTACCTTAAATCCCGTATGGAAGGCCGCCAGGGCAAAGGAAAGCTGCGTGGGCGACTGGAGTTCCGCCTCCGGATCCAGACCCACCAGGCCGCAGATGAAACGAACGAAGGGGAAGAAGAATATGAGCACCCAGAAAACGCCGAACAGGTTGAACACCAAGTGTGCCATAGCCGTTCTTCGGGCCTGCACGTTAGCGCTCAAGGCCGCCAGGTTAGCCGTTACGGTTGTGCCGATATTCTCACCCATAACAAGTGCAATACCCTGGAAAATGGTAATGGCACCGGTAGAGCAAAGCACCATTGTTATAGCCATAAGGGCGGCCGATGACTGCACCATTGCAGTAAGGACCGAGCCGATGAGCAGGAACAGCAGTATAGTTCCGTAATTGGTCTTGAAACTGGCGAAGAAATCCACCACGGCCGGCTTGCTGGCAAGGTCCATCTCTATGCCGGTTTCTTTGAGCATACCAAGAGCAAATAACAGGAAGGACAGGCCAAAGAGGAAATCGCCCAAATAACGCTGCTTGCCTGTCTGGATAAGGATAATGCCGATAAGGAAGGCAGGCCAAACCAGCGAAATGACGTTAAACGAGAAGCCTGCGCTCATGATCCAGGCGCTCATGGTTGTGCCGATATTGGCGCCCATAATAACCGAAATTGCCTGCGCCAGCGTGAGCAAAGCCGCATTCACAAAGGACACCGTCATAACGGTGGTTGCGGCCGATGACTGAACTGCCACTGTTACCAGGGCACCAGTTGCAACACCGGAGAAGCGGTTAGTGGTCATTGCGCCAAGCAGGTGACGGAGCTGGGGGCCGGCCATCTTCTGCAGGGCCTCGCTCATCACTTTCATGCCGTAGATGAGCAGGGCGATGCTGCCCAGGAGTTTCAGTACAATTAACATATAAGGTTAGGATTTCTTTTCTTCGGCAAGGATATCTTCAACGTCGGTTTTGAGTTTGCGGTAGAACTCTTCTCCGAAACCGTACCACCCAAACGAAATTATTACACCAAGGAAGCCCCAGATGAGCACGCGCTTGGCGCGGCTGTTCATGGGACCGCGGGGAAGCACGGCAGGCTGTACAACAGCGTACACGGGTTTGTCTTCCTGAATCTTGGCACGGGCAAGTTCGCGCTGCTGGGCCAGACGGGAATAAAGTTGGCTGGCTATGGAAACTTCTTCCCTCAGACGGTCTTTCTCAGAGTTTGCACTTTGGATAATAACGCTGCGGTCGTAGTCCACTGAGGCGGCGTATGCGGCCTGAGCTTTCACGAGCTCTTGCCTGGCTTCATCGGCAAGGACAACATAATATTCATAGTCTGCTACCGATTTTTGCGTGCGGTAGTTACCTACATACACCTGCAGGCGGGCGCATACTGTATCGGCAAGCTGTTTTACCATGTAAGGGTCGTCCATTACCACGCCAATGGTAGTAATGCCGGTTTTCTTGTCTATGTCGCAGTTAATCATGCCGGCAAGGGCGCTAACGACGGCGGCCTGTTCCCTGGGAAGCTCCGTGGGGTCTTTTACACCGGTGAAAGGCTTCTTTTCCGGCTTGTCCTTATTGCGCCGGGCTTCCCTCTTTTTCTGGAGTTCCGTCTTTTCCTTGTCTTCACCGGTAAGATGCTTGTAAACAGTTGTTTTTTTAGGCTGCACGCCCTGTTCTTTTTGCTCTTCGGACACATAGGATTGAAGCGGGACTTCCAGAAGAGCAGCAAGGAACGGGGTGCTCTTGCAAATTTCCGGGAAAAGGGTGATGTTCATGGCGTCCGTAGCACCATACATGGACATGGCCGATACACCAAGCATGGAGGCAATGCTGCCATAGCCACCGGCTGTGCGGGACTGCATTTCCGGCGCCAGGGTTAGCCTAACGCTGTACATACGTTTCATGGACAAAGCCGATACAATACCCATCACTCCAAACACGAAGCAGATTATGAAGATTTGCTTCCAGTGCTTCAGGAGCCTGGCCAGCACCTCTTTCCAGTCTATTTCCAGGGCATCGTCCTCTATATACTGCTGCCCGTTGTTGTTCTGGTATTCTTCCATATCTTATTTGGAACTGGTACGTACAATGTTGTAAACCACAACGGCCAGGGTGGACACTGATGATGCGGCGGTACCCAGAGCCACAATGAGGGCCGGTTCTATCCTGTGATCCTTCTTCTCCTTCTCCGGGACATATATTTCCGAACCCGGCTCTACCTTTGTGCCTGCGCGGTATTTCCTGGCGCGGCCGCCCATGCTCACCACATAGGCCTTGCTGCTGCGGGCGTTCTCGGCAAAACCACCGGCGGCTTCAATATAATCCTTGGCGCGGGACGAAGGGTCGTAGTTAACCGAAGTGGGATACATGACCGCACCGTGCACACGGACCACGTTGCTGCGTCCGGGGATAATGAGTTCGTCATTCTCACGGAGCACTACATCGGCCTCTGAGCCGGGATTGGCAAGGGCTTTCTCAAGGTCTATGGACACTTGGTAGGTATCTGTAAGTGCTTGTTCTGCACCGGTATCCGTGCTGTCACGGGCTTCCATGATCTGCACCATGTCCTTTCCTACGCGACGCTCTTCCGCTGTCATCCTGCGGATAAGGCGGGCACCGGGGACATAGGCGAATGGAGTGACGCCGCCGGCCTTTGCAAGAAGGTCCGACACGTGTTCCTCACGGCTTGTAAGGGAGTAAACGCCGGGGAAGTTCACCTCTCCGGAAACGGTAAAGTGACGCTGGATGTTGTAAGAAGGGCTCCTGTGCACTACAACCTCATCGTAAGGTTCCAGAACAAGGCTTTCCCTGCCGTTCTTGGCCAGGCCGTCTTCCAGGGAGATGGAATAAAGTACGCCAATATCGGAAGAAGCCACCATGCCGTTGGCGTCTTTCTTTCGGCGGGTAATATCCACGCGGGACATAGATGCGCCGTCCAGAAGGCCGCCGGCCATGATAATGAAGTCTTCAACCGTGGTGTTCTGGGCAAATGGATATTCGCCGGGATTTTTCACCATACCGCTGATTGTCATGACGGGCTGGTCCCTTAGGTCGAAGCTGCTGGAGACATAAATCTCGTCGTTGTTCTCCAGCATGAAATCCGGACGTGAGCCGGAGAGTATTTCCGTAAGGTTAAGGGAGAACACCTCCATGGACTTGTCTTCGTGCTCCCTGTGAACCACTACGCGGTCCGTGAAAGCGTCCGGCAGAAGGCCGCCGGCTTTATCCACCAGTTGCTTCACGGTAAACACGTCATTCCCAAGTTCATAGGTGCCCGGGAAAAAGACGGCGCCCTGGATAGCAATACGGTTCTCGAACAGCGGCTGGAGCTCTCCTACCGTTACAAGGTCTCCGTTTTTAATGACGAATGTTCCGTATTCGTACTCCTCTACAGTGCGAATCTCGAAGCTCTTGAGATTCTGGCGGGTAACCGTGACGGCGCTGCTGTTTGCACCGCTCACGAAACCGCCGCAGTAAAGCAGAAGGTCGGCCATCGTTTCCCCTTCTTTCATCTCGAAGATGGCGGGACGCTTGACACCGCCTTCTACGGTTACCATGCTCTTATACGGAGCCACAAGCACCACATCTCCTTCTTCCAGGCGTATGTCGCTGGAAAGGTTGCCTCTCATGAGGAAATCGTAAACGTCCACGTGGCCTGCCACTTTGTCCGAGCGGACTATCTTGATATCACGCATGGTACCGGGATCCACTATGCCGCCGGCAACATAAAGGGCGTGGAAAGCCGTTGAGAAGGCCGATAATACGTAGGTGCCGGGATGAAGTACATCGCCCACCACGTTGACCTGGATGGTACGTATCTGACCAAGGCTGAGGCGCATATCCGTGCCGGAACTGCCATTCAGGCCTCCGTAAATCTGGGAAAGGCGCTTTTTGAGGTATTTGTTGGCCTCGTCCACTGTCATTCCGTTAAGGTACAGGGGGCCAAGGACATCCACGTTTATGCTGCCTTCCGGCGAAATGACGCAGCGGATGGTGGTCTGGTTACGACCGAAAACGTCTATGATAACCTCGTCTCCGGGACCCAGGCGGTAATTGCGCGGGGTGGCCAGATTCTCACTGGGAGTAAAGTTAAGATCTTTGTTACGGAATATGTTGCGTCCGTAAACCTGGGGTTCTTCTTCCTCTCCCGGTTTCCTGCCCTGATCCTTGAAGTTTTCCGGATCCGGTTCCATTACTTCTCCGTTTACAGTGTGGGCACGGCTTTCTTCCCCTTCCTTGAGCTTGGTTTCCCCCGCTGCCACGCGGCTCTGGTATGCTGAAAGCACACGCTGCGCCTGGGTACGGGTTACACCCCTGAGAACCAGTTCCTTAACTATATCTTCTTTACTTTGTCCGTTCATTACGCTCCTTTGGACAAAGGTCATCACCTGCTCGTCGGTAACAGCAATCTGGGCCATTGCAGGAGCACCTGCAAAGGCTAAAAAGGCTGCTGTAACAACTGCAATTCTAATTGATTTTAGCATTTGTGGTCACATTAACGTGTAAACGTACAAAGATACTATTTTTTTGTGAATCTTGAAAGAAGTCCCATCCCGTCACCAAAGTCGTACAGGTTAAGGCCTGTTTCAGAATCCTTCACACGGCCTACATCAGTCATGGAAAAATCGTCCACCAGAAGCTCACAGGCCCCGTTTATACGGGCCGATAAGAGATGGCCGCCGATGCAGGTATAGTCCCGCCTGCTGCAGGTAAGATGGATATGGAGATACGGCTCACCGTCCTTTTCCGAGATGTTGCCGGTGAGGTTGGTTATTTCCATCTGCTCTGTAAATGTTTTGTCCACATACTTCAGCGTAGCAGGATCCAGGAAGCGGAAAGTAGCCTCCGAGACGGCCCCGATGCCCAGAATGTTGCCTGCAAGTATATTCTTTTTCCTGCAGAAATCGGCCAGAGCCTCAACTATCTCTACGTGATTGTCCAAACTTAGGATATAGCGGTCGTTCCAGCTGGCAAGATTGCCGTTTTTTACTTTCTTGTACTTGTACATACCTGAGTATATTTGAAATGATTGTAAATATAGCAATTTTTGCTGTATCTTTGTATGTGATTAAGAACAAAGGCATGAGAAAACTTGCAATACTGATGCTGTTTTTTGCGCTTGGTCTGCAAGCGCAGAATGTGCGCACCAATTATCGTTCGGAAGGGATGACACACATCTCCACTGACTATGAGCTGGTTAACCTTAGCGACGTCCCCGCTCAGGTTAAAGTGGAACTGGTGGGCTTCCCGGACGGATCGGCCCTATACCTTATTTACATGAACCTGGTGCAAAAAACGGCCACCGTTGTGCCCAAGGGCGTGAAAATGGGCGTAACCCTTCGCGGGGGGAAAGTGCTCAGGCTGGAGCAGATCGGCCAAAGTTCATCCACCCCCAGAAGGCAGGAAGACGGCAACTTCCTTAACAGGCTCAAGTATGCCGCCGAGCCTGCCGAGATGGAAAGGATGGTAAAAGGCGTGAATTCTCTGGACATCATCACCGGCTGGAATCCGGAGGACTACATCCAGGCAAGTTTTGCCGATGATGCCATTGGAAAACTGCTGAGCCGCCACTGCCAGGCCATACTTAAAGCTTCGGAGAATACCGTAGAATTGCAGGCCACAATGTCCGGATACACGGAAAACACCAACAGCATAATGTCCACCGCCAATCCCATGGTGGCCCGCGGATCCAATTACGACTACAACATCCTGTTATCGCACCTTTATTACAAGGGCACCAACCAGGAAGACATCGATCTTGCTTTTGTGATAGGCTCCAACGACAAAAAATTCCATATCGGCCTTGATGCGTCCGTTCGTTTCACCCTTGGAGACGGCAGCGTGGTAGAGCTTCTGCAAGCCAGGGACGACGTTAACTTCGTGTACCTTTACCCTACAATGGAAGACCTTTACCGCATGTGCGCACTGGGCATTACCGGCCTTTCAATAGAACATGAAGACGGTACAATGCAGGACTTTTTTACACCGGGTGAAAACGGATTTTCCGACGCAGTGAATCAGGAATTCCAGCTGCTTCTTTCCGTGAGTCCCAGATAGCCTTTGCCGTTTGTGGAAAAATAACTATCTTTGCAACCCAAAACGATGGTCCCGTAGCTCAGTTGGATAGAGCAACAGCCTTCTAAGCTGTGGGTCGCGCGTTCGAGTCGCGCCGGGATCACTCCTCGCTATATTGGCAAAGCTTACGTACAGCTTCGATGATATCCTTCTTGAACAAGGGTGCTTCGAAGCCTTTTTTTATGGGCGTGAGACGATGAAGGTCTGAGCCGCAGCGCTGATAGACGCCCTCTTTCAAAAGAATATACGCTTTCCTGCGTACTTCCGGGCCGTACAAGTTGCAAAGGGAAGGAAGGTTAAGCTGGAAGGAAACGCCCTTTTCTTCCAGTTTCTTGTACTCCTTTTCACCCATATAAACATAACGCTCCGGATGGGCCAGAAGCGGGTGGTAACCTTTTTCCTGAATGCGCTTGATGGTGCCCCACAGGTCGTAGGGCGGGTTGAAATAAGAAGTTTCTACAAGAAGATAATCGTCCGGGAGCGGGAGCAGGTCGCCCTGCTCCAGACGCTCCTCGAACAGATTGTCCATCATGTTCTCTGCTGCAAGATGAAGCCGTATGGGGCCTTTGTAGGCCTCCTGCACCTGCTGGAAACGCTTCCTCAGATCCTGCGTGGTGTTGGGGAAATCCTCCATGATGTGAGGAGTGAACCACACGTCCATTACGCCCATTTCGGCATAGACTGACAGGTACTTGAGTGTTTTTTCCATGTGCTGCACACCGTCGTCCACGCCCGGGAGCATGTGACAGTGCCAGTCCGTCCATCCATGGAGGACGCCACTGGAATACAGCGACTTCTTAGTAGAGAAAGGCCACATTATGCTTTCTTTTCGGTCTTGGTTTCGGTCTTGGTTTCGGCCTCGGCTTCTTCATCGGCCTCCTTGGAATCGCTTCCATAGTATGAACCGTAGGAGCCATAAGAGCCGTATGAGCCGTAATGGCCATAGCCGCTTCCGTAGCGGTAGCCGTAACGATAACCGTACTTGTAGCCATACCTGTAGCCGTAGCGACCGCCGCCGTCGGTACCGTTAAGGATAATGCACATGTTCTTGTACTTGCCCTGCTTGTAGTACCTGTCGATCTCCGGAATCATGGCACGGTCCAGAACGCCGGCGCGGATTACGAAGAGGGTGGTGTCCACAAAGCGGTTGATTATATCGGCATCCGTAACGATTTCTACGGGCGGGCAGTCCAGGAAGATGTACTCATATTCGTTCCTGAGCTGGTTGATCATGGATTCCAGCTTGGGATCTGACAGAAGTTCGGAGGGGTTCGGAGGAAGGGTACCTACAGGCAGGATGTCCAGGCCGGTGCCTTCGATATTCTTCACTATGAGCGGATGGAAATCGGGCTCCTTGCCGGCCAGATAGTTGGAAACACCCTTCTTGGGGCTGCCGGCAAACAGGGACAGGGACTTCTTACGAAGGTCAAGGTCCACAGCAATAACCTTCTTCTTCTTGATTGCAAAAGCTGTTGACAAGTTGGAGCAAATGAAGGTTTTACCGGAACCGGGGTTCACGGAAGTGAACATAAATACAGAACCCTTTTCCTCGCTGCCGCGCATGAACTCCAGATTGGTACGTACCACTCGGAATGCCTCGTTAATAACGTCACGGCTGTGCGGCTTTACAACAATCTTGCGGTCTGTAGGATCGTCTTTTCTGGAAATTCTGGGGATAAGATGGTCCCACAGATGCCTTTTGCGGGCGAACATGGCGGGAATCTCACCCACAAACGGGGCGCTCATGTTCTCCAGGTCCTTGCGGCCACGCACGGTAGTATTGGTAATTTCCAGGAAATAGATAAGGCCGAAAGGAATGCCGAAGCCAAGTACCAGGGCCACCAGAAGAATCATCATCCGCTTGGGCGAGATGGGGGCTGATCCGCCGCCCGGCCTGGTGATAACGCGGTTGTTGTGGGCGGTAAAAGCCTGTGAAAGCTCGTTCTCCTCTCGCTTTTGCAGCAGGAACAGGTACAGGGACTCCTTAACTTTTTGCTGACGCTCATCGCTCAGGAGCTGGCCGGCCTGCTGGGGATTGCTTACCACGCGGGCATCCAGCATGCTCTGGGTGCTCTGGTAAGACTCCAACAGCATATTCTGGGCAGTGATGAAGTTCTCTATGGAAGAGACAATCATCGTGGACATTGAGGCAAGCTGCTGGTCCAGGTCTTTAACCAGGTAGTTTTCTTCCGAGCTGTTTTCCGCCAGCCTGTTGCGCTGCAGAAGGGTGGCGTTGTAATTGTTTATTACGGTGGAGATATTGCTGTCGTTCAGACCGGTGTTGGCTGGCAGCAGTTTACCCTTGGAGTCCCGGATGTATGCAAGGAGATAGCGGGCAATGGATATCTGGTTGTTGACTTCCGTGATTTGCTGGCCAGCCTTTACGGAGAGCTGCATATCCATGTTTGCAGCGGCGCTCAGGTCCGGCATACGGTTGCGGCTCTTGAAGTCCGAGATACTGCTATCTACGTTGCCAAGTTCCTTTTCTATCACACGTAAACGTTCGGCGATAAACTCATTTGTGCTGGTGGTGATAAGATTCTTGTCCATTATCCACTGCTCGTTATAGACATTGACGAGCATGTTAATCACATCCACAGCACGCTGGGTGTTCACATCGTTCAGCGTGAGGTTTATCACCGTGGCGTTTTTATCGGCAAGGGTTACGGAAAGATGGCTCAGATACCTGCGGGCGGTTCCGTAATAAGACCCGCGGCTTATGAGAAGATCTTCGTCCCATTCTCCGTTATAATAAGGATTGGGGCGAAATATCATGCGGCCGGCCACTGTCTGGACGGTATCTCCGGGAGCTGCCTGGATCTTATCCTTGTACTTTTCTTTTTGCCAGACGAAGTCCTTGAGAGTTAAAAGGCTATCCTCTTCCGGAACCACCACAAAGGACAGTGCGTCACTGTTGCCAAGGTCCAGGAATTCCACCTGCATGGGCAGGGTGGAACCATAGAGCGTACGTTTGTACAGACGGTGTCCGGGAGTGAGGAAACCTCCGTTGAAAGCGTAGTTGGTTTCAAGATGAAGACGCTTGACAACCTCTGTCATCAGGTCCGGGGAAGAGAAGCTGATGATTTCGTTGTTCACGTTCAGGCGGGACATACCCAGACCCATGTTGGCGAATTCGGCCGAAACATCGCCGATGGAATTGCTCTTCTTGGGATCTTCCTTGATAAGGATGGAAGCCTGACGGCTGAACACCGGCGGGGTTTTGAGGATATAGAAGGTGGCAATAAGCAAGCACAAGAGGATAGAGCCTACGAACCAGGGCCAGCGTGCCATGCACATGGACCACAGTTCACGTATGGACAGAGCCTGCTCTTCCTGCTCGAAACCGGTATTGTTCTCTTGGGACATATCTTATCTTGTAACTAAAACAATAATCGTGGAAGTGACGGATGTAACGGCCGATACAAGGGAAATCCAGAACGAAGCGGTAAATGCGCTATTGGCATTTACGGTAGATTCACGACGGCGCTTGGGATTAGGAGTAACGTAGATGATGTCGCCCTGCTCCATGTAGTATGCGGGAGAACTGAAGGTTTCCGCTGCATTGGTGATGTCCAGGGTGAAGAAACGTTCTCCTTCCTCCCCAAGTTTGCGGATTAACCTTACGTTCTGGCGCTCACCGTTGATGGTAAGGTCTCCGGCAAGGGAAATGGCGTCCAAAATGGTGAACTCGTCACGGTCTATGCGGTAGCGGCCGGGGCGGGAAACCTCTCCAAGAACCGAGAAACCAAGGTTCATGAAATCGATGGTAACTACCGGATCCTTAACCTGGTTACTCTGGATAAGGAGGTTCTTTATGTGCTCGGTGGCCTCTGAACGGGTGAGACCCTGCACATAGATTTTGCCGATGACAGGAAAATCTATGTAACCGAACGGATCCACGGTATAGCCGGTAATGGAGTTGGACGTGTTCAGGTTGCCCACATTACCGCTGCTGCTGGAGAGCGACTGGGTTTCTCCGATACGGCGGGCGATGTACGGGAGGTTGAACATTGCAGCAATCTGCGGCTCACGGCAGTTCACTATAATGGAAATCTGGTCCATGGGCTTGAGCCGTATGGGATTGGACTTGATGGCCTCGATTAATTCATCATCGTAGGCATCCTGCATGTAGACAATATTCTTGGGTGTGCTGCAGCTAAAGATTGCTGCAAGCGCAACCAGCAATACAACTACTTTTTTCAGTTTCATACTATAAGCTTATAAAGGGCTGCAAATTTACGAATAATTTTTGACTTTCCCGTAAAAATCACGCCTGAAAATTAAACTATAAAGCTATAGAAATACCCGGCAAAGAAAACATTAGTGATAAGATAGGCGACTATAGTTGACACTATTACGCTTATCAGTCCCGGCATCATGAAGCTGTGGTTAAGGAGATACTTGCCAATAACGGTGGTTCCGGAACGGTCGAAGTTAACTGTAGCGATATCGGACGGATAATTGGGGATGAAGAAGTATCCGTACACGCTGGGAAGCACGCCAAGGAGAACGGGACCGGCTATTCCAAGTTCGTATGCCAGCGGCAGCATGGCAACCACCACGGCTCCTTGAGAGTTGATGAGCACAGAAACCAGGAAGAACACGAAGGCTATGCTCCAGGGATAGTTGGTTACAAGGTCCGTGAGCATCAGCTTCATTTCGTCCATGTAATTGCCGAAATAAGTATCGGCCAGCCATGCAATACCGTAGATGGCCACAACCGCCACCATACCGCTTTGCCATACGGCGCCGCCCACGGCTTTCTTGGGAGCGGCCTTGCAGAACATGATGTTGGCCGCAGCGGCGGTGAGCATGATAATCTGGATGCAGATATTCATTTTGGGCAGATTGATGGCCTTGGCAAGGGTGTCTCCGCCTTCCACATGAATCATCTGGCAGAAAGCGAAGCCTACAATGACCAGCAGGGCACCCAGGAACACGTAAACCGAAGCCTTGGCTTCCTTGGTGATAACCTTGTCCAGGGTTGTGGCCGAGTTGCCGTACATGTATTTGTACATCTCGGGATCGGCCTTCCTTGCCTGGAATTCGGGATCATCGTCAAGGTCCTTGCCCCTCTTGTAAGATGCCAGGGCGGCGCACATGAGGCCGATTACGCATGCCGGAATGGTAACCATAAGGACCTGCGGAATGCTCACCATATAGCCGTTGGCGTTGGAGATGGTGCAGAATGCAACCACGGCCGCCGCGATGGGGCTGCAGGTGATAC
>JAGCWB010000194.1 GCA_017962065.1 Bacteroidales bacterium | reverse complement strand
GGTCTCATCAGGAGCGCTTGCGGCGGGTCTCCTGAATCTGTCCCATAATGACATAGACTGAAGTATAGATTATTCGTAAAGATAGGACTTTTCTTCCAATTATCATAATCGATGGATGTCGTTCATAGAAAGACCTTGCAAGATGGTTGGAAAAACCATAAGAATAGATTTGGTTTTATCGTTTCATCTATAGTTTTAAAGACCCAAATGGACTTGAGAGATTAGTAATAAACGCACTAAGTGAACGAGACCGCCACCTTGAAAGAGGTGACGGCCAGTATCCAATTAGGAATAGATGTCAGAGCTGTATCAAAAGGTGATTATAGTCTTTGAATTCTGCCATAGTATTATTATTAAGGTTCACAAATATAGCAAATTCCAGTAACTGTTGCAAGCATTTACCCTCCCCTGGCGGCTAACTAGCTCACACATAGCACTTTATGTAAAGTAATCGTTCAAAAAGCGAACGATTACTTTTCGTATATCGTTGTGTATCAACAACTTAGCCACCACCTGCAAAAATATTTTGAAAATTTTACTACTTTGTATTGCAAAGTACCAAAAATTATTTATATCTTTGCAGCAACAAATATTTTGTGGTGTTAGTTAAACATAAACGCCTCCCCCCGGGGAGGCAAGCGAAAAACCATTAAAACTCTATTATAAAATGAAAAAGGTAATTAACGTATCACTGGCCGGACGCAACTTCACACTGAACGAAGATGCCTACAACAGGCTTCAGGCTTATCTGGACCACTTCAAGGCAAAGCTCACGGTTCCGGATTACCAGAAGGCCGAGGTTATGGAAGAAATTGAAGGCCGCATTGCGGAGCTCTTCTTCGACGAGGTTGGTGCCGGCGCAAGGGTAATCACCCTGGAAATGGCCGAAAAAGTAATTGCCGAACTTGGCATGCCGGATGGATCGGCCGAATACAACAACACGGAAAGCGCCCCCGGCACTGCTCCGGAAATGCCCAGAGGCCCCAGAAGGCTGTACCGTGATTTGGATAACAAGGCAATCGGCGGTGTCTGCTCAGGTCTGTCGTACTACTTCGACATTGACGTAACAATCTTCCGCATCCTAATGCTGGTAGCTTTCATCTGCGGCAGCGCCGGATTCTGGATTTACGTAATACTGTGGATTGCCGTTCCCAAGGCCGTAACACCCGCCCAGAAGTGCGAGATGCGCGGTATTCCCGCCACGGCCGAAAATATGTCAAAATTTGCAACCTCTAAATAATAAGCCATGGATACAACGAGTGAAAACGTCCGCGCACAAATGCGGAAAGGCGTGCTCGAGTACTGCATCCTGTGCATTCTGAGCCGCAAGGAAGCCTACGCTTCCAGCATTCTGGACGAGCTTAAGGCCGCCAACATGATAGTGGTGGAAGGGACCCTCTATCCCCTGCTTATCAGGCAAAAGAACCAGGGCCTGCTTAGCTACCGATGGGAAGAATCGCCCCAGGGACCGCCCAGGAAATACTATGTAATAACCGACAAAGGCCGGGCCCAGCTAGCCGAAATGGACGCCGCCTGGCAGGAGATGACTGAAAGCATTCAAACCTTAAAACGAAGCTAAATCATGAAAGAAACGATACAGCTCAGCATTGGCGGATACGCCTTTACTTTGGAAAAGGATGCCGCACAGGAGGCCGAAAAATACATCACGGGCCTTGAGCAGCACTACCTCCCCCAGAACGGCGGCAAGGAAATAATGGAAGGCATCGAGGAAAGGATGGCCGAGCTTCTGGTGGACAAATGCAATAACGGTGACGTAGTGAAACTGGAGCACATCCAGGCAGTGATAGACATTATCGGCAAGCCGGAAAGGATAGAGGCCGATGACCCTGAACCGGCACCCGGCGAAAGCCCAAAAGGCAAGAAAAAACTATTCCGCGACATGGAAGACAAGCGCCTTGGTGGCGTATGCTCCGGCCTTGCGGCATACTTCGGGGTAGACGTAACATGGATCAGGGCCGGTTTTGTGGTAGCAACCCTTATAATGCTGTTCACCGGCTGGATCAGCGAATCCTGGTCGCTGATAGTGCCCGTCATCTACTGTATCCTGTGGATTGCAATGCCCGCCGCACGCACGCCCCAGGACCGCTGGGCAATGAAAGGAGAAAGCGGAACGGCCGATGAAATCCGCCGTAACGTGCAGCAAGGCATCCATGAAATGGGCAATGCGGCCAGCGAGGTAGTACACTCCGACTTCTTCCAGAACTTCGGCAGGGTTCTCCTTGTCATCGTGGGCTTCGTGATGCTCATTATCGGCACATCCGGCCTTGCTTCTGTTTCGGTTCTCAGCTTCAAGGGACCGGACCTCTTCGGCCTCCCCTTCGCCGAATGGATTGACGATATTTCCGAATCCTACCCCGCTATCGCAGACCTTATTTCAACGCCATGGGTTATAGCACTGGCCGCCCTCGCTATCATCCTTCCCCTCGTTGGAATACTGTATGCCGGCATCCAGCTTATCTTCGGCTTCAAGAATCCTTCCTGGAAGCCCGGACTGGTAATCTTCGTCCTCTGGCTCATCGTGATCATTGTCCTTCTGGTACTGCTAATTGCATCCGCAGCATCGGCCCAATTGACTTTTGCATAAAATTCCTATCTTTGCACTTTAATATCGGCAAACTATTTTAAACAAATATGAAAAAGTCATTAATTATCATGATGTCATTCCTTGCTTTTGCAGCATGCGCACCTAAAAGCGGCGTTCCTGCGCTGGATTTGACGGATCTGGACACCACCACCAGCCCTAAGGTGGACTTTTACCAGTATTCAACGGGCGGCTGGCAGGCAAAGAACCCCCTAAGGCCGGAATTCTCACGCTACGGCAGCTTCGATGCCATCCGTGAGCGCACCCAGGAGAACCTGAACGCCCTGTTCGAGAGCATGACCACAATGGAAACCACTCCCGGCACCCTGGAACAGAAAATCAGCGACCTTTATAAGATGGCCCTGGATTCCACCACCCGCAATGCCCTGGGAGCACAGCCCATTCAGCCTTATATAGCTCAGATCCAGGCAATTTCAAGCCGCGACGAGCTTGCTACCCTGCTTGGCCAGATGAATCGCTACGGGGATGGCGGCTTCTTCTTCGGCGGAGCCGATGCCGACCTTCTGAACAGCGACATCAATGTCCTGTACATCGGCCAGGGCGGCCTTGGCATGAGAGACCGTGACTACTACCTTAAGGACGAAAACAAGGCCCTGTACGAAGGTTACCGCAACTATCTGGTTAAAGTTCTGGAACTTGCCGGCGTGGAAAATGCCGAGGCTCTGGCCGATATGGACATGACCATGGAAACAGCCATGGCAAAGATTTTCTGGAGCCGTGAGCAGAACCGCGACGTTCAGGCCATCTACAACCCCATGACCACGGATGAGGTCATGGCCCGCTGGCCCGGCCTGCGCCTGGACAAGGTTATGGCTGCCATAGGAATCGAGCCCCAGGACAAGATAATCGTTCAGCAGCCCTCTTACTTTGACGGACTGTCGGAGATTTTGGACAAAAAGAGCCTGGAATTC
>JAGCWB010000193.1 GCA_017962065.1 Bacteroidales bacterium | reverse complement strand
CGGATGATGGGATTGCGGTAGCGGAACTCGGAGGCATATTCCACCTCAACGGGAATTCGGCAAAGATTCTCAATCAGGTGTTCGCCGATCAGCGAAGCGTGCCAGGAGGTGCCACAGGCCACAAAAATGATTCGGCCGGCCTTCTTGAAACGCTCCTGGTTGTCCAGCACGCCGGAGAGGATGATCTCGCGGGTATCCGGATTCACTCGGCCGCGGATGCAGTCCACAAGAGTATCCGGCTGCTCGTGGATTTCCTTGAGCATGAAGTGCGGATAGCCGCCTTTCTCCAACTGAGAAATAGACATCTCCAGTTTCTTGATATCCACCTTGGAGGGCTCTCCAAAGAGGTTTTTAATCTGCAGCGGTTTGCCTTTTTCAATCACTGCAACCTCACCGTCGTTCAGATATACGAACTTCTGGGTGTAATCAATGATGGACGCGGCGTCGGAGCTGAGGAAATACTCTCCCTCTCCTATGCCGATAGCCATGGGCGAACTCTGGCGCTCTGCGATGATGCGCTTGGTGTCGCCCCGCTTGATAACGGCAATGGCATAAGCGCCAACAACCTGACGCAGAGCCATCCGTACAGCCTCTTCCAGCGAACATTCATTGGTGTCCTGGATGTATTCGATAAGGTTTACCAGCACCTCAGAGTCTGTGCTGCTGCGGAAGGTGTAGCCATGCGAAATAAGGGCATCCTTGATTACACGGAAATTCTCGATGATACCGTTGTGTATCAGTGCTAATCGGCCGCTTTGGGAGAAATGGGGATGCGCGTTGGCATCGTTGGGCTCCCCATGGGTAGCCCAGCGGGTATGGCCGATGCCTATAGTGCTGGCAGTGTCTTTGCCGCCCAGGAAATGTTCCAGGTCGTCCACCTTCCCCTTGCATTTGTACAGATCTATCTGGCCGTCTTTACCTATGAGGGCCACTCCGGCGCTGTCATAACCCCTGTACTCGAGTCTGTGAAGGCCTTTTATGATGACGGGGCAAGCCTGCCGCTCCCCGACATAACCTACGATTCCACACATATATGGATATATTTTACTTAGTTAGATTAAAAGAAAAGCAGTTCCCTGTACTTGGGAAGAGGCCACAGGGCATCGTCAACAAGCATTTCCAGATTATCGGCGCTCTCGCGGACACGTTCCATCCAGGACATCACGTCGGTGGAATATGCCAGTGCGCGGGCGGTCATGTCACCAAGGCGGTTGGCCTTCTTGCGGGCCTCTACCAGTGACTGCGTGTCTTCCGACAGGGCGTTGATGTATCCGGCAATCTTGCGGTAGGTCTCTATATCGGCCTTGCAAAGATCTTTGAACTCTTCGCCAAAGATGTCCTTGCAACCCTGGATGCTCTTCATGAGTATGTTCTGGTAAGCAACAGCTGCGGGAATAACGTGATTCTGGCAGATGTCCCCCATTACGCGGGCTTCTATCTGGAGCTTTTTCACGTATGTTTCTTCCTGCACTTCTACGCGGGCGTCAATCTCGGTTGGAGACAGCACGCCGGTTTCCGTAAACAGTTGCACCGATTCTGGCTTGCGGAAGGCCTGGAAGGCGGTGGGGACATTGGTAATGGGAGTGAGGCCGCGACGGGGGGCTTCCTCCAGCCACTCGGCGCTGTAGCCGTTGCCATCGAACATCACGGGGGCGGCATCCTCCAGGAACTCCCTGATAACGGTAAGAAGAGCCTTGTCCAGTTCTTCACCTTTGGCGGTGAGAGCGTCCACGCGTGCGCGGAATTCTTTAAGGCTTTCGGCCACGGCGGCGTTAAGCACATAGGTGGCGCCGGCGGCATTGGCCGATGAGCCTACGGCCCTGAATTCGAAGCGGTTGCCGGTGAATGCGAAGGGCGAGGTGCGGTTGCGGTCGGTATTGTCGGGGATTATTTCCGGAATGGAACTTACAAGATCTATGTTGCGCTTGGCCTCGGCTTCATCAGACAGGTCTTCCTTGCACAGGATGGCGTTGAATACCTTCGAAAGTGTGGATCCGGAGAACACCGACATCACTGCCGGCGGAGCCTCATGGCCGCCAAGACGGTAAGAGTTGTTCAGGGAGCACACCGAAGCCATCAGCAGATAGTCGTGGAGGCAAACGGCCCTCACAACAGATGAGTAGAAGGACAGGAACTGCAGGTTCTTCATGGGCGTACGGCCCGGAGAGAGCAGGTTCACGCCTGTGTCAGTTTGCATTGACCAGTTGCAGTGCTTGCCGCTGCCATTGACCCCCTGAAAGGGTTTCTCATGGAAAATCACCTTCAGGTGGTGTTTCTCGGCCACTTTCTGCATCACGATCATCAGCAGCATGTTCTGGTCGATGGCGGTGGTGATTTCCGAGAACACCGGAGCGCACTCGAACTGGTTGGGCGCCACTTCGTTATGGCGGGTCTGCAGCGGAATGCCCAGCCTGTATGCCTCGGTCTCAAAGTCCTTCATGAACAGGGCCACCCTTTCCGGGATAGCGCCAAAGTAATGGTCGCTAAGCTGCTGGTCCTTGGCCGATGTATGGCCGATGACGGTGCGCGAGCAAAGCTGCAGGTCCGGACGGGCGTTGTAAAGGGCCTCGTCCACCAGGAAGTACTCCTGTTCCAGGCCCACGTTCACCGTAACGCTGCTCACTTTAGGGTCGAATAGCCGTGCCACGGCGGTGGCTGCGGCGTTCAGGGCCTGCAGTGAACGCAGGTTGGGCACTTTCATGTCCAGAGCCTCGCCGGTATAGGATACGAAGGCCGATGGAATGCACAACGTGCCATCCAGGATGAAAGCAGGAGAGTTGGGATCCCAGGCCGAATAGCCACGGGCTTCAAAAGTGTTGCGTAAACCTCCGTTGGGGAAACTGGATGCATCGGGCTCCTGCTGCACAAGTGCGCTGCCGCCAAATCGTTCCATGGGTTTTCCGTCCTTGACGGAGATGAAAGCCTCGTGTTTCTCGGCAGTGGCGCCGGTAAGAGGCTGAAAGAGATGGGTGTAATGAGTTGCACCACGTTCAATGGCCCAGTTCTTCATGCCGGAAGCAATTTCCTCGGCCATTACCCTGTCTATCTTGTTCCCGGTTTCACGGGCTTCAAGCACAGACTTGAAGGCGGCGTCGGACATATACTTGCGCATGGTGTCCTAGGCGAATACATTCTGGCCGAAGTACGGCGAAATCGGCCCGTTTTCCACATAATGCCTCCCGGGATTACGTGAGGACGCCACGGCGAGCGCCCTTTCTCGGAATGTAGCCACAGTATTAATTATTTAAGCCGTAAGTTCCCGGCTCGGCGACCGGCTTCTTACGGGGCGCAAAGTTAGTAAAAATTTTTATTTTAGCGCAGCCTGCACAAAAAATTTAAACAGCGGGTGCGGATGTTCAGGGGTGCTCTTGTATTCCGGATGGAACTGGACGCCCACGAAGAAGGGGTGTCCAGGCAGCTCCACAACCTCCACCAGACCTGTGTCAGGGTTGGTTCCGGAGGCTACAAGGCCGGCTCGTTCAAAATCGGCCGCATATTTTCCGTTGAACTCATAGCGGTGGCGGTGACGTTCGCGAATGGTCTCCGTACCGTATATCTTATAGGCCAGCGTGTCCTTTTTTAGTTTGCACGTGTACGCGCCCAGGCGCATGGTGCCGCCTTTGACCGTGGTCTTCTTCTGCTCCTCCATTAGGTCTATCACCGGGTGCGTGGTTTTGGAATTAAGTTCCGTCGAGGAGGCATCGGCCCAGCCAAGTACGTTGCGGGCATATTCCACCACGCACATCTGCATGCCAAGGCATATTCCAAGGAAGGGGATGTTGTTTTCCCTGGCGTAGTGTACGGCGTGGATCTTGCCTTCCAGCCCCCTCTCGCCAAAGCCGGGGGCTACAAGTATGCCGTCCATTCCGGACAGCTTGCCCGTTACATTATCGGCCGTTATGTCATCGCTCAGGAGGCTGTGGACTTTCACCTTGCAGCCGCAGGCGGCGCCGGCATGCACGAAGGACTCCAGAATTGACTTGTAGGCATCCTGCAGGGCCACGTATTTGCCAACCATGGCGATGTTTACCGTTTTTGAGGGCTTCTGCAGGTTGTCAAGGAACTCGGTCCAGCGGGCAAGGTCCGGGGCGTTGAAATTCTCTATTCCAAGTTTGCGCACCACCAGTTCGTCCAGATGTTCCTTGTGCATGTTCAGCGGAACCTGATATATGCTCCAGGCGTCCTGGCTCTCAATTACGTGTCCGGGCTTCACGTTGCAGAAAAGGGCAATCTTGCGCCTGAGTTCAGGGCCCAGAGGGTGCTCTGTGCGGCACACTATCACGTCCGGCATGACCCCGGAGTGCTGAAGCATCTGCACCGAGTGTTGCGTTGGCTTAGTCTTGATTTCCTTCGCTGCGCTCAGGTAGGGAACAAGGGTTAGGTGTATGCACATGCAGTCGCCTTCCGGCAGTTCCCACTGCAGCTGACGCATGGCCTCTATGAACGGCTGGCTCTCCATGTCGCCAACTGTTCCGCCAACTTCGGTTATGATCACGTCATACTCTCCGCTTTGGCCAAGCAGAAGCATGCGGCGTTTAATTTCGTCGGTGATGTGCGGCACAATCTGCACTGTCTTGCCAAGGTATGCGCCCTCGCGCTCCTTATTTATAACAGTGTAGTAAATACGGCCGGTGGTAACGTTGTTGGCCTGCGAAGTGGGCACTCCAAGGAAGCGCTCATAGTGGCCCAGGTCAAGGTCAGTCTCGGCCCCGTCGTCGGTTACGTAGCATTCGCCATGCTCGTAAGGATTGAGCGTGCCGGGATCGATGTTAATGTAGGGGTCAAACTTCTGGATGGTAACCTTAAGGCCCCTGGCCTGCAGCAGTTTACCAAGAGATGCGGCTATAATTCCCTTACCAAGGGACGACACCACGCCGCCGGTGATAAATATGAATTTAGTGTTCATATCCCATATGATTCAAAATCAATACGGGATACAAATATGGTTAAAAATTTTTAAAAATTTCGTAAATTTGCGCGATTTTTAAAGAGCGTATGATACACGGAAAAAAGATAGTTGTGGTTATGCCTGCGTACAACGCAGAGAAAACCCTTGAGCAAACATATGCCGAGATTCCAATGGATGTGGTGGATGAAGTAATCCTCACGGACGACTGCAGCCGTGATTCAACGGTTGCAAAGGCCAAGGAGCTGGGAATCAAGGAAGTATTGGTACACCCCAAAAACAGGGGCTACGGCGGAAACCAGAAAACCTGCTACGACAGGGCGCTGGAACTTGGGGCCGATATTGTAATAATGCTTCATCCGGACTACCAGTACACTCCCAAGCTGATAGAATCCATGGCATACATAATTGCAAACGACGTGTATCCGGTGGTGTTCGGCTCCCGCATACTTGGTAAGGGCGCCCTCAAGGGCGGTATGCCTTTGATCAAGTATGTGGCCAACCGTTTTCTCACTTTAACCCAAAACCTCCTGATCGGCCAGAAACTCTCCGAGTATCATACCGGCTACCGCGCCTTCAGCGCAGAGGTCCTGAGGAACGTAGACTACCATAAGTGCTCCGACGACTTTATCCTGGACAACGAGATGGCTTGCCAGATATTCTGGGAGGGCTATGAGATTGGAGAAGTCACCTGTCCCACCAAGTATTTTGACGACGCTTCGTCCATCAACCTTAAGCGCAGCACCGTTTACGGACTTGGCGTGCTTTGGGTTTCACTCAAGTACAGGCTGTGCAAGTGGCATCTTTGCAAATCCAAACTGTTTCCTGCAAAATGAACCTCAGGGAGTTTGCCGGGCGTCTTGTAAAAGGCAGGAGTTCCGACCTCCGTATCCAGGCCTTCAGGTATCTGGTGTCGGGCGGAACGGCTTTCCTTATAGACGCTGGCCTTCTCACGCTCCTTACGGAACTGCTTGGCCGTGAGCACCTTCTGCTGTGGACGGCCATAGCCTTCGCCGCAGGCCTCCTTGTCACTTACCTTTTCAGTATCCTCTGGGTTTTTGACAACCGCAGTCTGAAAAGCCGTACGGCCGAGGTTACCATCTTCGTGGCCATTGGCATAATCGGCCTTGGCCTTACCGAACTCCTCATGTGGCTTTTTGCCGATAAAGCGGGCCTGCATTACCTTCTTTCCAAGATTATCACCACGGTGATAGTCTTTGTCTGGAATTTTGCCGCAAAAAAACTTTTACTTTTCCGAAGCAAATGAAACGTAACATCCTGCTTGTGGACATCTGCCTGGTGGTTTTGGGCGCCCTGCTCTTCATCCCCGGAATTGGCAGCGTAAGGCTTTTTGACTGGGACGAGATAAATTTTGCCGAGAGTGCCAGGGAAATGCTGGTAACCGGCGACTGGTTCAACGTGCAAATCAACTTCCAGTCCTTCTGGGAGAAGCCGCCGCTCTTTATCTGGGCCCAGGCGCTGTGCATGAAGGTGTTCGGAGTAGGGGAGTTCGCCGCCCGCCTGCCCGATGCCATAATGGGTATAGTCACGCTCCTTACCCTTTTCCACTGCGGCCTAAAGAGCGAAAACATGCGTTTTGGCCTGCTGTGGGCGGGAATGTACCTCATTTCCTTCCTGCCGTTCTTCTATTTCAAGTCCGGCATCATCGACCCCTGGTTCAACTATTTCATCTTCCTTGGAATCTATTTCTTTTCAAGGTATGCCGATGAAAACAAGGCCAAATGGGCGGCCCTGAGCGGCCTTTCCACCGGCCTTGCCGTCCTCACAAAGGGCCCGGTGGGATTCCTTGTCTTCGCCCTTACATTCGCCGTATGGCTTTGTGTCAAGCGCTTCCGCTTCTCCTTCCGCTGGAAGGATGTCTTCGTATATATCCTGGCCCTTTGCCTTGCCGGCGGTGCATGGTTCATCCTCCTTGCCGTCACAGGTCATGCCGATGTGATAAACGACTTCCTGGTGTACCAGGTGCGTCTTTTCCAGACCAAGGACGCCGGTCACGGCGGCTTCCCGCTGTACCATTTCATCATACTGTTCCTGGGCGTTTTCCCGGCATCAATCTTCGCCCTTTCCACCTTCCGCCGCAGCATATTGGAAGATGAGACGTACAGTCGTAACAAAGAACTTTTCCGCTGGATGATGGTGTCCTTCTGGGTGGTGCTCATCCTCTTCAGCATCGTACGCACCAAGATTATCCATTATTCATCCTTCTGCTACTTCCCGCTCACTTATCTTGCAGCCTGGGCAGTGTCAAGGATGATGGACGGAAAGCTCAAGTTCACCGCATGGCACCGTACGGGACTCATCGCCCTTGCCGTTTTCTTCGGCGTGGTATTTACCGCCTTCACCCTCTTCGACCACTGGAAGCAGTATCTGATCCCTCACGTTCAGGATCCTTTTGCCGTAAGCTGCATGGAGGCAGAGTCGTCCTGGACGGGCTTTGAGCCTATTATCGGCATACTGCTTATAGCAACAACCATCTGGTTCTGCGTGCGTTTCATCCGTCATAAAAACCTTGGAAGTTTCCTGCCACTGGCCGTTGGCAACCTCCTTTTTTTGATGACAGCGCTTGTTTGCGCCGTTCCGGAGGCCGAAAAGTACAGCCAGGCATCGGCCGTGGAGTTCTACATCGAAAGGCAGGGGGAGGACTGCTATGTGCAGCCTCTGTATTTCAAGAGCTACGCGCAGTATTTCTATACCCTGAGGCAGCCGGAGAACGCCTGCGAGGACGTTGAGTGGCTCACCACCGGAGAGCTTGACAAGCCCTGCTATTTTGTGATAAAGGACGCCCCGTGGGAGAGGGAACAGATAAAGGCCGATGTCCCCGACGCTATTTTCCTTGGCAAAAAACCGGGCTTCCTGTTCTTCCTGAGGGAGGTTCCTCCCGTCCTTGATAAATAGGCATTTTTTCCGTACCTTTGGAAGACTAAAACCATTTTGAGATGTTTTCCAAAGAAGTTTATATCCGTAGAAGGGCCACCCTGCTGGCCAAAATGCGTGAGGCCGGCCAAAGCGGTCTGGTACTCTTTTTAGGCAATGCCGAAGCCCCCGCCCAATACAGCGACAACTGCTACAAATGGCGTCAGGACAGCACCTGGCTGTACTACATGGGCCTGGACGAGCCCCTCATGGCCGCCTTGCTGGACATCGATTCCGGGGCCGAGGTGCTCTATGCCGATGACGTAGATATAGACGATATTATCTGGATGGGTCCCCAGCCGTCGGTGGCCTCCAAGGCCGCCCTCTGCGGGGTTGCTTCCACTAAGCCTTACGCCTCTTTGGATGGCGACGTTGCTGCGGCCCTCAAGGCTCATCGGCCTGTACATTACATCAATCCTACCAGATACTTCAATACCCTTAAACTGATGGAGCTTTTGGGCTGCCAGAAGGTGAAGGAAGGCGTTTCGCGCCCTCTGACGGAGGCCATTATCTCCATGCGCCTGATCAAGGAAGAGGAAGAAATCAAGGCCCTGGATTATGCTTGTCAGCTTGGGTATGAGATGCATTCCATTGCCCGTGATTCCATTAAAATCGGCATTATAGAGCAGGAGATTGTGGGAAAAATGGAAGGCGTTGCGCTTGCAAAGGGATGGGGCGTTTCTTTCCCCACCATCCTTACCCAGCACGGCGAAACCCTGCATAACCATATTCACGACAAGGTCATTGAGCCCGGCAAACTGATGGTTATTGATGCAGGCGTAGAGAGCAACGAGCACTATGCGTCGGACTTCACCCGCACTTATCCCACTTCGGGCAAATATACCACCAAACAGCGTGAGGTGTACCAGATTGTATATGAGTGCAACGAACTGGCATTCTCAATGGCAAAGCCCGGCGTTGCATACCGCGACGTTCACCTTGCCACGGCCCGCAAAATGCTGGAGGGCCTGAGCGCCCTGGGCCTGGTTAAGGGAGACCTGGACGAAATGGTTGCCAAAGGCATAGCTGGTCTGTTCCAGCCTCACGGCCTTGGTCACAACATGGGCCTTGACGTGCACGATATGGAAGATCTGGGAGAGAATCTGGTGGGATATGATCCGGATCAGCAGCGCGCAAAGCAGCTTGGACTTGGTTCGCTCAGAATGGCCCGCCGCCTTAAGCCCGGCCACGTAATTACCGATGAACCCGGCATTTACTTTATCCCGGCCCTAATTGAAAAGTTCAAGAAAGAAGGCCTGGGTTACGACTTTGTGAACTACGCAAAGCTGGAAAGCTACTATGACTTTGGCGGCATCCGCATAGAAGACGATGTCCTAATCACGGCCGATGGCGCCCGCCGTCTTGGCCCCAAGCGCCTGCCGGCAAGCCCGGACGATGTAGAGACCGCTATGGCTAAGTAATCATGGAAACTTTTATTGCTATTGTAGCCATCCTGCTTGGCATCGTGGGCATAATAGGCAGCATTGTGCCCGCCCTTCCCGGGCCACCGCTTAGCTGGCTGGGCATGCTTGTGCTGTATATCTGGGGTGCCGGAACAAACGGAGCCGGAGAGCCAATGACAATAAGCTTCCTGTTGATATGGCTGGCGATAGTCTTGGTTGTAAGCGTACTGGATTACGTAGTCCCAGGATATTTCACAAAAGTCACCGGAGGCAGTAGATACGGCAGCTGGGGAGCAATCATCGGCCTTTTTGCCGGTATCTTCCTGGCACCGGTGGGCATGATAGTAGGGTCGCTTCTGGGTGCCTTCATAGGCGAAATACTTTTTGCCGGAAAGGATGCCGTGAGCAGCGTAAAATCGGCCTTGGGGGCTTTTCTGGGCTTTATGTTCGGCACCGGCCTTAAGCTGGTTTGCTGCGGTGTCATGATGTACTATATTGTTGTGTACGCCTTCTAGCATTTGCAGAGCAAATGGGGATTTACTAACTTTGCAAAATTATGGCAAGTCATATAAAAGATATAAACCTGTGGGAAAGCGGAGAGCTCAAGCTTAGCTGGGTCCGCAGCCACATGCCTCTTCTGGACGGCATCCAGAAAGATTTTGAGAAAACGCTGCCGTTCAATGGGTTAAAAGTGGCCCTTAGCATACATCTGGAAGCAAAGACCGCCCATCTGTGCGAGGTTATGGCCTCAGGCGGGGCCGATATGTACATCACCGGTTCCAATCCGCTCAGTACACAGGACGACGTAGCCGCTGCCCTGGTGCACGAAGGCCTGAACGTCTTTGCCATCCATGGCTGCACGGAGGAAGAATATTTTGCCGATATCCGCCGGGTGCTGGAGGTTGGTCCCAACATCATAATCGACGACGGGGGAGACCTGGTTACGACGATTCACCGCGAGTTCCCGGAACTTGTTCCCGGCGTAATTGGCGGCTGCGAAGAAACCACCACAGGCATAATGCGCCTAAAGGCTATGGACGCCGCAGGTGAGTTAAAATTCCCCATGATGCTGGTAAATGATGCCGATTGCAAGCATCTGTTTGACAACCGCTACGGCACCGGCCAGAGCGTATGGGACGGCATCAACCGCACCACCAACCTTATAGTCGCCGGCAAGAACGTGGTAGTGGCCGGCTACGGCTGGTGCGGCAAAGGCGTTGCCATGCGCGCCAAGGGTCTTGGAGCCGAAGTAATTGTAACAGAGGTAGATCCTATCAAGGCCATGGAGGCCGTGATGGACGGCTTCAAGGTTATGCCCATGCTGGAGGCGGCTCCTCTTGGCGACATTTTTATCACCGTCACCGGATGTGAAGATGTTATCGGCCCGGACGCTTTCCTCTGCATGAAGGACGGTGCCATTTGCTGCAATGCCGGTCATTTTGATGTTGAGGTTGCAGTGGCCAAATTAAGGGCAATGGCGGTGAGCCATAGGCCGGCACGTCACAATATCGAGGCTTATACCCTGGCCGACGGCCGTACAATTTACATAATTGCCGAAGGCCGATTGGTGAACCTTGCCGCCGGCGACGGCCATCCGGCCGAGATAATGGACATGTCCTTCGCCATCCAGGCCCTAAGCGCCAGGCACCTGGCACTGAACCGCGGCCAAATCGGCCAAAAACTGAACAATGTTCCCGTAGAAATAGACCGCGAAATTGCCTTCCGCAAGCTTGAAGACTGGGGAATAATGATAGATAAACTTACTCCTGAGCAGGAAAAATATCTTTTCGGATAATGGCTTTAATTCCTATTTATTGGTGGAACAAGGAAGTCCACAATTTCAGAATTTCGCAGGACAGCTTCCGTAAGCAGCCTTGGGCTAACGGCGTTATTCTCCTTGGATGCGTGGTTATTGCAATGCTGCTGGCAAATATGCCTTTCACCAAGCATTTCTACCACAATTTCCTGCATACGGAACTTACCATCCACGTGGCATCGCCCGACGGGCTGGTGGACTGGTTCTTCCCTCACGGAATGACCGTTGAAAAGTTTATCAACGACATCCTCATGGTCATTTTCTTCTTCACCGTGGGTCTGGAAATCAAGCGTGAAGTTGTGTGTGGGGAACTTTCTTCCTTTAAGAAGGCTATCCTGCCGGTGATTGCTGCCTTTGGCGGTGTGGCCGTTCCGGCACTCATTTATACCTTTGTCAATCATGGTACTTTGGCCGCTTCCGGATGGGGAATACCAACTGCAACGGATATCGCTTTTGCAGTAGGTATTTTGTCAATCCTGGGAGATAAGGTTCCCATTTCGCTTAAGGTGTTCCTTACCGCTCTGGCCATTGCCGATGACCTTATAGCCATACTGGTGGTGGCGCTGTTCTACGGCGGCAAAATCAATCTGCTGCTGTTGGGCCTTGCCGTAGTGGTGATACTCCTGGTGGCACTTATGAAGAGGCTGGGAGAAAAGCGTATCGGCTATTATATCGGTGCCGCTATCATTGTGTGGTTCCTGTTCTATTACAGCGGAATACATGCCACCATGACCGGCGTTGTAATTGCCATGCTCATCCCCATGGACGCCCGTTATAACAAGGCCAAGTTCCACAGGCGCGCCAAAATCCTTTACGAAGGCCTCGTGGAAAGCGAGCAGGTCCATACCGGCGAAACCTTCCCCAACGGTCCCCAGAGGTATTATCTGCGTCGCCTGAGCGGTCTTACCAAACGCACTATACCCCCGTCTTACCGGCTGGAGCATAATCTCAATCCTTTTGTGAACTTTTTCATTATGCCCATCTTTGCACTGGCAAATGCAGGGGTGGAAATAACCGATATATCGTACTTTAACGTGTTCAAGGCGGTGGATCCCGTGCTTGGAAGCGTAGGACTTGGCATTTTCCTGGGCCTGCTGCTTGGAAAGCCTGTGGGTATTACTCTGGCATCATGGATTGCCATCAAGTGCAAGGTTGGCGTAATGCCTGCAAAGGCAACCTGGCCCATGCTGTTTGCCGTAGCATGCCTTGGCGGTATCGGCTTTACCATGAGTATCTTTGTAGATACCCTTTCGTTCGCCGGACCCGATATTACTCCGGAAATAACTCAGCATCTGCGCGATGCGGGCAAGATAGCCGTTCTGCTTGGCTCGCTGTGCTCCGGCGTTCTGGGATCACTGCTAATTAGTTTTGTTGCAAAAATAGAAAAGAAGAAATAATGGGACTTTTAACAGGTAAAGTAGCGCTTATTACAGGCGCTGCACGTGGTATAGGCAAGGCAATTGCCCTCAAATTCGCATCCGAGGGTGCCAACATAGCTTTTACCGATTTGGAAATAAACGAGGCCGCTCAGGAGACCATCTCAGAGCTTGAAACCTTTGGCGTAAAAGTTAAGGGCTATGCCTCCAACGCGGCCGATTTTGAGGCCACCCAGGCCGTTGTGGCACAGATAGAGGCCGATTTCGGCCGCATAGACGTACTGGTTAACAACGCAGGCATCACCAAGGACGGCCTTGTGATGCGCATGAGCGAAGCCCAGTGGGATGCAGTGATTGCCGTCAATATGAAATCGGCCTTTAACTTCCTTCACGCCGTGGTGCCTGTGATGGCGCGGCAGAAAGGTGGCAGCATCATTAATATGGCTTCCATCGCCGGCCAGACCGGCAATCCCGGCCAGGTGAACTATTCGGCGTCCAAGGCCGGCCTTATAGCCATGGCCAAGTCCGTTGCCAAGGAAATGGGCCCTCGCGGCATCCGTGCCAACGCCATAGCCCCAGGCTATGTGCTCACAGAGATGACCGAAGTGCTGCCCCAGGCCGTTAAGGACGAGTTTATCAAGCTCATCCCTCTCAAGCGCGGCGCAACCGTAGAAGAGATAGCCTCAGTAGCCCTCTTCTTAGCTTCGGATCTCTCCTCTTATGTCACCGGTCAGGTAATTGCCGTTAACGGCGGAATGTACTGCTAAAATGTATCAGCTGGCCACAACGCTGCCCTTCATGGTGTGTCTTGTATGGACCGCCATCCTATTGCTGCAGTATCCCAAGACAGACCGTGCCCATAGGGCACTGGCTATCTTTGGTATAGTGGCTACTCTGCTGTATTTTTGTCACTATCTGCATTTCAACGGCCTCCAGACCCCGTTTTCAGAAAGTCTGTACTACCTTTGCAACTTATCGGTATATCCGCTTTACGCCATTTACGTGAAGTGTCTGACCAGGAAGGATAAGCCATCGGCCTGGAACCTTCTGTGGTTTGTTCCTGCCGTGACAGTTTTCATCATTTCCATTTCCAGTATTGATATAAGTTCCCAGGAACTTCAGCTGGTAGTGCAGATGCTGTTTACGGTTGTGAGCATAACCGCAACGACAATAGCTGCAGTCAATCTCTATAAGTTCAGGGCCAGCGTGAACAACTTTTACTCCAATCCCGGGGAAAAGCGTCTGGACCCTCTTTTTATTCTGCTTATTCTTCTTGCCCTGGCCTGTCTGGCATCTTTCACCGTCAACCTCATGGGGCGTGACCATTTTATGGCAACAGAGCGTCTCATTGTGCCTGCCTTATATTTTGCGGCCCTTCTTTTTACCATCTTTTACTTTGGCAACAGGACAGAATTCCCCATAGAGGAGGTTCGCGTAAAGGACAGCCCTGTAAAGGCCGATATCCAGGACGCCGCCATGCATGCGTCGATAATGGACAGGATTCACCGCCAGATGGAGTTCAAGCAGATTTTCCGCAACAAAGGCCTCACTGTTACGGAATTGGCTGAGGCCGTTGGCTCCAACAGAACCTACGTATCCACCAGTATCAATCACACAACGGGGCAGAACTTTTCCGATTATGTAAACAGCTGGCGAATAGAATATGCCAAAAAACTCATGCATGAAGGCACTATGAGCCTGGCCGAAATTGCCGATCAGGCCGGCTTCGCCGACCGTACATCCTTCTACCGGAGTTTCAAGAAGATTACCGGGAAGAGCCCTTCCGATTGGCAGAAATAAAAAATGCCGCCCCAGCCGGGACGGCATTTTTGTTTGCTGGCAATATCTTACAGGCTGTAAATGAAGCCAAGCATGATGTTGTAAGAATCTACGTCCAGACCAAAGCGGCCAATGGTTGCAGTGGTTTTTGCATTGTTGGCAGGGTTGGTGGTGGTTGTAGCGATGTTCTGGTAACCGAAGCTTCCGATGTGAGCCATGATGGAGAAGTGACCGTCAAACTTCACAAGGAAACCAGGGCGAATGCCAATCTCTAACATACCGATATTGGGGCCGGGAACCCAAGCATTTGCAGCATTGAGGGACTGGGTTGATACGGAAGTATATCCGATAACAGCATCGGCGAAGAGGTCGAAGCGACGGGTGCTTACGAAGGAGAAACGGAAATAGGGAGCAATACGGATACCGCCTACCTTTGTGGCGCCGTTAGCAAAAGTTCCCTGAGCGTTAACGGCGGAGAGGCCGTCACCCTGCATACCTGCATAGGCAAGGAGGATACCCTTGTAGTCGTTGGGGTTCAGTGAGCCCAGAGCGGCCAGGCCGTGCATGTAGCCGATGGTGCCGCCAACTGCCATACGGTCGTTGAAACGGAAACCGACTTCCGGCATTACCTTGAAGGAGAAGCCGCTGGTCTTGGAGTTGGCCTGGTTCTGGCCGTCGTTCCATGTTGTGGTGGAGAAAGCTACGGATCCGCCAAAATAAAGCTGTGCGTTAGCCTTGGTGCCCACAAGCATCAGAAGAGCTGCAGTTGCAGCAAATAAGATTTTTTTCATAATGTAATATTGGTTTAGTTAATAAAAGTTGGTAATCATTTTCCGTCGTCAATATCTTCTATCCTGTTCTCTACATACGAGTAGAACTTGTTGCGCAGACTCTCTGGATAGTTTTCATTGTTTTTGACGTCTTTTTCAATTTTATAAATCTTTTGCTCTATCTCACCAGCCTTGCGCAGGTCTTTCTTCCTGACGGCAGCGCGATACTGGTAAAGGAGGTTATTTACACCGGTTTTCTTGCAAAGCCAGGGAACGGTATAGGGCACATCCTCCGGCTTAAGTTCCTCTACTGTAGCTTCGGCATTAATGCTGAGGCGTGCGCCCTTGGCAGCTTCTATCATAGCCTTGGCCTGCTTGTAGGGGAAGCGCTTTTTACCGCCGTCAATCTCCGGGACAGAGAAGACCATGGTCTTTTCCACATTAGGTTCGCTATTGAATACCGGAATCCAGTTTTCAATGTCCTCGGCCATAAGTGAGAAAGAATCCCTCACACGGATACCTTTGTCGTCAAGAAGCGCCAGCTCCATGTCCAGGGCCGATATTACGGCCTCCGTTTCCTTCCGTACGGGAACCACGGCCTGGATGTTCCAGAGCTTGGGGTTATCCTGGTCCTGGCTCATATACACCCTCACATCGGCCCCAAGTGAAAAGAGGTCGAAACCGTTACCGGCAAACTCCATGTTCGCCTTGGGAAGGTAAATCTCGGCCGGATTCTGGGAGCAGGAAATAATGGTTGCGGCAGCCAGAACCGCTATGATAATTTTTTTCATGGGATTAGTAGCGGTCCTCTATTTCGTCTTCTTTGTCTTCGATATAATCCACAAAACGGTCACGGAGCCATGCGGGAACGGAAGAGTCGTTTTTAACGCGCTTTTCAATGGACCACAGCTGGTCTTCGATTTGCTTTGCACGCTTGTCGTTGTCGTTGCGAAGGGCGCTGTCGTACTGGCCAAGCAGACCATATACGCCATACTTGCGGCACAGGCCGTCAAGGGTCATGGGGAATTCTTCCTGGGCCGATGATGAAAGGGCCGGGACAGTCCCGTTGCCGGAAATGATGTTGAAGTCCATCCTTACGCCCTTGGTGCTGGCAAGGAGCCTCTCTGCCTCTTTCTTGGGGAAGTACTTCCTTACGCCGTTCTGGGCTACGGAGAACACAACGGTGCGCTCTACGTTATCGGCCGAATTAAATACGGGAACCAGGTTGTACAGATCTTCGCCTTCCAGGACAAAATTGTCACGGATGCGGATTCCGCGGTCGTCCAGAGGGGTAAGATTAATGGATAGTCCGCTAATGGCACCTTTTACTTCCTTGCGGATGGGGATTACGGCCTGTACTGTCCACTCCTTAGGGGCGTCCGGGTTCTGTGAAGTATAGAGTCTCACATCGGAGCCAAGACTGAACGATGTGAAGGCGTTGCCCGCAAATTCTACGGTATTCTTGGGGACATACAGGTCGGACGGTTTATCGTTGCCGCAGGCTGCTACCACGAAAGCAGCGCATAAAAGAACGAATAGCTTTTTCATATTATACGATTTCAGTAAACACAAAGATAGTCTCCCGCCCTTTCGCGTGCAATACGCGGGGTTGCATTACATAAAAACAATGTTGCAAATCGTAAAAATGTACTATTTAACCGTGACGGTGGCGTACGTTGCGCCGTATCCGGCCCAGTATCCGTATGCGCCGGTCATGTTGGTGGGAGGGTTCGCGCTTATTGGGAAGAAGCCGTTTGTCCCTATGGTGGAGATGGCGTCAAAGCAGTCCCAATACTGCCATATAATCTCCTCCACGGCGCAGAATTTTATACGGACGGTCTCGCCAAGCCTGTACAGTGGCATACGGCGTGTGTCATAAATATCCCAGCCGCGCATTACGGATACGGCGCCGGCACGGTTGGTTGCACTCTGACCGCTGAGCACGGATGGCAGATACATTGTATTCTTGCCTTCAACCATTGTGAAGAAACGATGATAACCTGAGGGATCGTCAAAGTATGCGGTAACAACATACATGGTATCCGACTGCACCGATTTGCTTACTATTACATCTTCCAGTGGAACCGGCTCCGGAATAAGTGCCGATGCCTTTGCAACGCGGTTCCCGTACATTACCTTAAGGGTATATCTGTGACCGGGCACGCCTTTCATTTCATCCGTGGTGTAAATGAGAGGAGGAAGGTACCGGCTGTCCTTGCGGGCTGTAAGTGTAACCTCCTGGCCGGTATTTTCGTCCAGCACAGTTACGTATGCCTTATAGTACATATGCTGCGCAAGGTCGTCTACTCCCTGTGGAACTTCGGTTGCCGTTACCGGCGAAGTTACCATCACCACTGGCTCTCCGCCGGAGTCTATCCATCCTTCCACCACAAGGCGCTCCGGATCGCGCGGCAAGTGCTCCGTGGTGCAGGCCACGGTAAAGAGCATCAATATGGGAATAAGCCTTTTCATGCTCAGAACTTGTAGAAATATGAAAGTGAAGGCAGCCAGCGTATGTACAGGGCCATGGGAGCATAGGAAAAGCTTTGCCCATCTTCGCTTGTTTTAAGCTGCAGGAACACGTCGTTTTTGTAGCCTATTGCATTGTAAAGGGCAAAAGTAAGTCCGTGTCCGCGCCCGTCGGCATTTCTTCTGAAGTAATAAGATACCGACAGATCCAGTCTCATATACGGTTTCATCCGGACGGAATTTTTGGGTGACACCTCCGGGATAAGGGTTCCGCCTACCATATAAAATGATTCGGCGGCGGTGTATGGCGTTCCCGATGCCAGGATGAACACCCCGCCAAAGTCCCATCGGCCGTGAGTATAATTGGCCACGGCGTCAAACTCGTGGATGCGCTCGTGGCTTGAAGGATATGTCTCCCCGTTAAAGGTTCTGAGCGACCTTGCCAGAGTGTAGTTCACCCATCCGGTAAAGTCCCCGGCTTGCTTGTGAAGTGTAATGCAAAGGCCGTAATTATGGCCAAAACCTGTAATAATGTATTTTGGCGTGACATATTCGGGGTCAAGATAGTCTATGACGGAGCCGGTATAGTCAACTTGATTGGTAAGATGCCTGTAGAATGCCGATACCGCCACGGCATACCGGTCCTGAAGGAAATTCTTCCCCCAGGAAACGGAGGCATGATAGGACCCCTGAGGCTTTAAATCCTTTCCAGCCAAGTACCAGAATTCAATAGGCAGACCTATGGAGGTCACGCCCGTCTGGAACAGGTTCTGTCTGCCCATTCCGGCCAGGAACTCAAACTTTCCGGCGATTCTGGCGTTCCACAGCAGGCGCACCTGAGGCAGCAGGGCAGGGTAGTTGGCTCCGTCGGTCGAATGCCACCAAATGCCCTTGAGCGATGCCGCCAGTTCCAGGTCGGGCGTTATCGGCCAGGTGTATTGCACCCTTGCCGATGCTTCCAGCGCCGACTGGTTTTCGCCCACCCCATCCTGAGATATGTCTTTGTTGCGCGCAATGACCTGCTGGGGCTTGGCGTGATGCCAATCCATACGTACTTCGCCCAACCATCGGCCTGCATTAATAGAGGCTGAATAACCGGCCGTGCCAATCATTGACGGAAGCAGGATGTCATAAATGTCGTGCTTTAAATCCAGCTTCATGTTCATCCTGGTGTAGTACGCCGTCTGGTGCAGGCTTCCCCAGTCCCATTTGTGCCGGTGATGGACCGAGCCTTTCAGGTTCATCCAATCCAATTTGAAATCGTAGCCGCCACGGCCGCTGTGGAAGGCTATGTCGTCGCCGCCCATCATGAAATCGGCCCATACGCGGTCCTTTGCCGACGGCTCCCAGTACCAGGTTATATTTCCGTCGGTGAAGCCGTATTTGAAGGAGAAGACGTCCAGCTTAAGGAAGGGGCTGTAAAGGAGGTTTATGTACGAGCGTCTTGCCGATACGAATAGTGCGCTATTGCGGCCCGTGGGGATATCCAGGGTTCCTTCGGCCTCAAAAAGGCTGGCCGATAATTGTCCGTGAAACTTTTGCGGGATGCGGTCCGGAAGCTGCATGTCTACGGAACCTCCTAAACGGTTGGCGCCGGAGACATACGGGGAGAAGTTCATTCCCTGGAAATGGCTGGAAATGAAAGTGGAAAACAGCCCCAGGATGTGTGTGGCGCCGTAAACAGGGACTCCGTCAACGGAAACAAGGGAGTGGGAATTCTCAGTTCCAAGGATGTGCAGGCCGGCATCCAGTTCCATGCCTGTTTGTACGCCGGGAAGAAGTTTCACAAAGCGTATGGGGTCCGGCGTGCCGGTGATGGAGGGGATGCGCCTTAAGAGTTCAGTGTTCACATACGTGGGTTTATCCAGACGCAACTCCAGCATGGATGTGCGTTTTTCGGCCATGAAAACCGTGCTGTCCAGTTTTTCCTGAACAAGCGTATCCGGCTGCTGAGCCAGAAGAACCCATATGAGACAGAGCAACCTCATTTGATAATATGTGGCATTAGGCTTCTCCAGGCGTTGTAGAATTCAACGGTGGGGTCGTCGGCTTCCAGATAGAGCCGGGTGCCGTTGTTAGCCCTTATAACTATAGTCCAGGTCCAGTAGTCGTCGTAGCGGTTCTGGATATGGAACGGTTCCATGGTGACATATCCGTGCGGGTTCGAGAGGTCTCCCTCGTAGTAAACCTTTACGTGTATGTCGTTCGCCGCTTTTTCTACCAGGGGAGTGGCTTTTTCCTCCGTTGGTGCATCTGTCAGTTCCCTTAGCGTTTCCCAGAGTTTCCGGGCCTCGATATTGCCTCTCATGCTTATCCCGGCCGGCAGGTCAAGCGTTGTTTCCACCAGATACAGCGGGCCATCGGCATTTAGCGTGGCCAGCGTTGCGCCTTCTGATGTTAATTTTATATCGGCATGAACTTCCTCGCTGTTGAAGCTAAGCGGGTTGGCGTTTAGCCTTATTCCGGTTGATTCTCCTTGGTATTTGTCTCCGTCTTTTGTGAATATGCCGATTGTCTCTCCGGCCCTTAGTATCGTCGCTTTTGCCTTGTCTTCCCCGCGCTCTATACGTGCTTCGCAGGCTACTCCGTCGGCGGTGGTAAAGGGTATCACGCCCGCTTTATCGGCCGATAAAATTGCGACGTATGCCGCATCCAGCGTGCGCATTTCGTCTTGACGCACATTGGGGTCAAGGTGATTCCTGAATTCTTCGATGCATAAGTTCCACTGGCCTTTTTGCCAGAACGAGTCGTCCTTGAAGCCATATGGCTGGTCTCCGCCTCCGGACGCCTTGCCGCAGGATATGATTATCGGCAAAGCGAGCATTATGATATATGAGACGGCGCGTTTCATTTCAGAACACTTTTCCAAGTATGCGGAAGGTTTTTTCGAATCTTTTCTGCCAGGCGGGGAAGGCGTTTATGTGCTCCATTGTGAGTTCGAAGCAATTCTCAAAATCGTCTTCTATTATGGATTTGATTTGCAGGGCGATGTTTGCGTCGTAGAAATACAGGTTGTTTTCGAAATTATAGAGAAGGGACAGGGCGTCCAGGTTTATTGATCCTGTAGAACTCAGATAATCGTCCACTACGAACATTTTGCTGTGGTCAAACTTGTCTGTGCGCATGTGTAGGTGCACTCCGGCCTTTACCAGGTCTTCGTAAAACACCCTTTCGAACGGTACCTCAATAACGGCTACCGGATCCTTCTCCCAAGGTATTATCAATCTTACATCCACGCCTCTGCGGGCGGCATCGGCAAGGGCGTCGGCCAGTTCTTGGGGCGGCTTGAAATAAGGAGTTTTTGCGTAAAAATAGTCTTTGGCGTGTTCCAGGGCCCAAATGTATGCTTTCAGGTTCAGGTGGGTTTTTGTTTCAGGATTTTCGTCCACTGACTGAACTATTGCGCCACCTTCGTAAGGCTGTATTGCGGGAATGTCATAGGCCGATGACTTTCCAAAGTGGCGTTCCCACATCTTTGCATAGAGCTGCTCCATTTTGGCAACCACCGGGCCGCGCAGGCGCACCGTAATGTCTTCCCAGTCGAAAATGTTGTCGTGTGCGATGTTCAGCCCACCGGTATAGCCAACCTTGCGGTCCAGCAGCAGAAGTTTCTGGTGATTGCGGCACCTTAGGGGGGTGAGTGCATGATGCTTTACCTCCACGCCGCATTTTTTCATGTTGTTTACAAAGGCGCCATTTGTGCAGAAGTCTTCGGCAATGAACCTTACCTCCAGCCCGTCCAGAGCCTTTAGCCTGAGGGCTGTGCGTATTGTGTTGCCTTCATAGTCGGCATTAAAGATGAAATACTCTGCATGAATGGTTTCTTCTGCTGCCAGAATGTCTTCCTGCAGTTTTTCGAACACCTCCGGCCCCTCCGTCATCAGCTCCACAAGGTTCCCTTCTGTTGGCTCCCTCTCCGGCAGCGTAGCCAGCATATCGGCAAGCGGCCTGTACTCTTCCCTTATCTGCGACACCGCAGCGACGGGGAAAAGCATAACTGTCAGAAATAGAATAAACTGCTTCACGGCTGTAAAGGTAGTGATTATTTTGTTATCTGCCAGCGTGGGTCTCCGTTTTGGCGCAGGTGTGCTCCGGTGTTTTGGCTGGCGGTTAAATGCTTGATACTCAACGAGTTGTTGTATAACCCTCGTTTATTTTTTGAACGAGGGTTATTGTGTAACACTCTGATAATGAGTAACTTAACCGCCAGCCGTTTTGTTTGCAACCAGGTTGCGGCGGGGGTGTTGTACCTTTGCAGCAGTAAAAACTGTAGCATATGAGCGAAAAACATATCCACACCGAGGCCGATGATTGCCAGCACTGCCATCACGGGCACGAACACGGTCACGAGCACCATCACCACCATGAGCAGGAAGAGGGGCATGGCCGATTGATTAAGATTATTGTAGCGGCCGTGCTGCTGGTGGCGGCTGTGATAATTGAGAAAAACACAGACTGGACCACATGGCAGTACCTGCTGCTTTACCTGATTCCCTATCTGGTAGTTGGCTGGGAAACGCTAAAGGAGGCGGCTGAAGGCCTGCTTCACGGCGAAGCGCTTAGCGAAGACTTCCTGATGAGCATTGCCACGCTGGGTGCGCTTGCCATTGGCTTTATGCCGGGTGCAGAAACTCAATTCCCCGAGGCCGTGTTTGTTATGCTGTTCTTCCAGGTGGGTGAGCTCTTTGAGGAAATGGCCGAAGGCCGGAGCCGCAAGAGCATAGCGCACCTTATGGACATTCGTCCGGACAGCGCACACGTGGAACGCGAAGGCCAGCTGCAAACGGTCAGGCCAGAGGAAGTTACTCCCGGTGAAATCATAGTGATCCAACCCGGCGAGAAAGTGCCCATGGACGGCATTGTAATCGAAGGCCACTCCAGCCTTGACACCGTGGCTCTTACCGGCGAAAGCGTTCCCAGAAGCGTGCACGAAGGCAACGAAATCCTCTCCGGCTGCGTGAACCAGACCGGCGTGCTGAGGGTTCGCACCACTAAAGCTTTTGGCGAATCCACAGCCGCAAAGATCCTTGACCTTGTAGAAAACGCGGCCGAAAGCAAGTCCAAGAGCGAGAGCTTCATAACCAAGTTCGCCAGAGTTTACACCCCCATAGTGGTCGCCCTGGCTCTTGCAGTGGCAATAATCCCCGGCCTTATCACCGGCGAATGGGCAACCTGGATTTACAGAGGCCTGCTCTTCCTGGTAGTTTCCTGCCCCTGCGCCCTTGTGATTTCCGTACCGCTTACCTTCTTCGGCGGTCTTGGCGGTGCCTCCAAAAAAGGTATCCTTATCAAAGGTTCCAACTTAATGGATAAGCTTGCCGATGTAAATACGGTGGTATTTGACAAAACCGGCACTCTTACAGAAGGCGTGTTTGAAGTAACGGCAGTACATCCGGAAGTAATTGACCAGAAGGAACTTCTGCATCTTGCCGCGCATGTGGAAAGGCATTCCACCCACCCCATCGCCATGGCCCTGAGGAACGCCTACCCGGACGAAAATGACAACTGCACGGTGGAAGACATCCAGGAGACCGCCGGTCACGGCATAATTGCCACCATCAACGGCCGGACAGTAGCCGTGGGTAACAGCAAACTCATGGAAAAACTTGGCGCCGCCTGGCATTCCTGCCACCACCAAGGCACCATAATCCATGTGGCCATAGACAACGAATATGCAGGCCACATAGTTATAAGTGACCGCATTAAGGCCGATTCGGCCGAAGCCATCAAGGCCCTGAAGGCCGAAGGCGTACACCGCACGGTAATGCTAACCGGCGATCAGGAGAGCGTAGCCGCCGCAGTTGCAACCAAGCTTGGCCTTGACGAATTCCACGCCCAGCTTCTTCCGGCCGACAAAGTGGCTCAGGTGGAACGCCTGCTTCAGGAAGGCACTCTGGCCTTCGTGGGCGACGGCATCAACGACGCCCCCGTCCTGACGAGGGCCGATATCGGCATAGCCATGGGCGCCCTTGGTTCCGATGCCGCCATCGAAGCCGCCGACGTTGTCCTGATGGACGACAAGCCCTCCAAAATTGCCAAAGCCATCAAGATTGCCCGCCGCACAATCGGCATTGCCAAGCAGAACATCGCCTTTGCCATAGGCGTCAAAGTTCTGGTCCTCATCCTGGCCGTTTTTGGCCTTGCGACAATGTGGATGGCCGTTTTTGCCGATGTGGGCGTAACCGTCCTGGCCGTCCTCAACGCCATGCGCGCACTGCGCTCCTAAGCTTGAACTACCGACAGTGTGGCAACCGAGATGCGCACACTGGAACCAAGGGCAGCCCTCAGTACCTCATGGCAGGCGCTGAGGGTTGCTCCTGTTGTAAAGGTGTCGTCCACCAGCAGTATGTGCTTTGCCGGGATGGCGTGACTTACCCGGAACACACCCAGAACGTTTTTCAGGCGTGAATCGGCATCCAGTTTTGTCTGGGTGCGGGTGCGTCGGGCGCGCTTAATAACATCCGTTCGCAGGTTGGCGCCCAGGGCCTTTGCCAGCTCGGCCGCTATAACCTCGGCCTGATTGTAGCCCCGGCTCCACTTCCTTCGCCAGTGAAGCGGGACCGGGATAACCGTATCTATATCGGCAAAATGAGGCGCCTTTGCCATATATTCCCCAAGCTTTGCCGCGAAAAAACTGCCGGCTTTTATGTTGTTTCCGTATTTCAGTGCCCTGGGGATTAGCTTGTACGGATTCTCGTGGTGGTAAAACATCAGCGCCGTGGCATAGGCGTACTGCATTTGCTCTCCATCGGCCCTTAAGCGCTCCAGCACCGAGTTGAATTCATCGGCCATGGGATTGTGCGGCTGCTCCCAATACCAGGTTAGCGGCACGTCCCCCGCGCACCAAATACACAGGTGATCCTCCTGCGCCCCCAGTTGCCGCCCGCAAACAATGCACTCTCGCGGCATCATCAAGTCCAAAACCTCCCTAATCATGCCGCAAATATACGCTATTCCACAAAACGCGCGTGTGGTGGCTGGCGGTTAAGTTGCTCAGTATCAGCGCATTATTCAATAGTCCTCGTTCAAAAAATGAACGAGGACTATACGGCAACTCGCTGAGTATCAATTACTTAAGCGCCAGCTAAAACACCAGGACCGGAGCACACCTGCGCCAAAGAGCCACAAGAAGCGCCAAATGGAGTATTTCGGATATTGGAATAATTGCTATATTTGCAATGAACCAATTATTTATAGCGTATGAAGAGGATTATTGCACTTGCAGCATTGTTACTAGCTTCTTTTTCCCTGTTTGCCGCAAAGCCGCTGAAGGTTGTGGGCGGCAGCCTGGATGTTCTTAAGAAAGACGCCACAGCCACATGGAAAATTGATTTGTCAAAGGCTGTGTTTGAAAAAGAAGGAGACTTTAAGACCTGGTGCGGGGCCGACTACAACGACCGCGTAAAAGTCATGAACGATTCGTTCTTCTCTTCTTTCAACAAATACAGCAATGGGCTCAAGCTGGTCAACAAAGGCAAAGCTCCTTATAAAGTGGTATTGAAAGTGAGGGAATTCGAGCGCAAGATTGGCGGAATGGGAAGCGCATACATGAAAGTGTACGGAGACCTGGAGGTTATTGATACCGCTACAGGAAAAGCAGTCCTAAAAATAGATGTCGATGGCCAGGGCGGCGCTCAGGACTATGTAGAAACCGACCGCTTTGGCAAAACCATGGACTGGTTGTGCATGGGCCTCTTTAAACTTAAAAAGTAAGCACCAATAATATGCTTGGAACAATCATTTACATCTTAGGTCTGGTACTTGCCATAATGGCGGTCCTGGACATTCTGAAAAAACCCATTTCCCCCGTGGGAAAACTTATCTGCTGTATTCTGGTCCTTATTACAAGCTGGATTGGGCTGGCTGTTTATTACCTTTACGCCAAAGACCACCTTGTAGAGTGGTTTAAATAAAACACCCCCTGGCAGCTAACCTGCTCAGTATCAGTGTGATACGCTAAAGTCCTCGTTCGGAAAACGAACGAGGATTATATAATAACTCGCTGAGTGTCAATTACTTAACGACCAGCTCGCGGGGCGCGATTAGAGCACACATGCGCCAAAAACGGCACATGGGCACCTAAATGGCGCCCAGAGGGGGCTACATGTAGCGTAAATAGGTAGCGAGGGCGGCGGTGACGGCGACGGTTTCGGTACGGAGGCGGGATGCGCCAAGGTGAACGGGAACAAAGCCGTGATCCAACGCCAGGCGGGCTTCCTCCGGGGAGAAATCGCCCTCGGGGCCGATTAGAATTGTAACGTCCTGACCGGAGAACCCGGCCAGGGCTTTCTTAATGCTAACACGTGGCACAGAAGGGTCCTCGAAACAGTAGGCAATGAGCCGCAAGCCGTCCGGCGCAAAATCCTCAGGCAACGCCCCGGCTACAAACTCCTTAACGCTCACCGGCTCCAGCACCTGAGGCAGCTGGGCTTTAAGCGACTGCTTGGTAGCCGATAATGCAATACGCACAGCGCGGTCAGTCTTGTACACCCGCCGCTCAGATCGCTCGCCAATTAGCGGTGCAATAACGTCCACGCCAATCTCGGTGGCTTTTTCTACAAACCACTCAAAGCGGTCGTTGTTCTTGGTGGGGCAGCAGCCAATGCAAAGCCTGTAAGGATGCCCGCCAAAGCCTTCAACCACAGAAAGCACAGAAGCAACCACTCCCTTATGGCTATCATCAGAAATCCTGCAGTGATACAGCGTCCCAAGCCCGTCAATCACGTCAATTTCGTCGCCAACACGGTGCCGCAATACGCGCACGCAGTGGCCGCTTTCATCGGCATCCAAAAGGCAGACGCCGCCGCTAACTTCGTATGCGTAAAACAGTTCCATTATTTGCGGATAATCTCAATTTCGCCGCGAAGGCCCACCTTCAGAATCTGCGAAGCCTTGCCTGTAGACTGGGTGTCCACGGAAGGCGGCACCACAAAATCGACGGCGTCCTTGATCTCCTGCGGAATATCGGAAAACCGTAGGGGAGTGGGCTCTCCGGAAATATTTGCCGATGTAGAAACCAGCGGCCGGCCCAGCTTGAACACCAGGTTCAGGCACCAGTCCATAAGGGGAATGCGGATTCCCACGCTGCCATCGGCCGCCACAACCGACGATGCCAGATGCCACTTGTCGCCGGTCTCGGAACAAATTGCCCCGGGGTAAATGATGGTCATTGGCGCATCGTTCACCTCCACCAGATCAATGGCAATTGAAGGCACCTCCTTCACGAACTTTGCCACCATGTCCAGGTCGCTTGCCAGCAGCACCAGCGACTTTGAATCGGCCCTCTTTTTAATCTCGTAGATACGTGCAACGGCCGATGGATTTGTGGCATCGCATCCAAGGCCCCAGACGGTGTCGGT
>JAGCWB010000192.1 GCA_017962065.1 Bacteroidales bacterium | reverse complement strand
CGATGCAACCCCGTGCTCCTCTGTTCCGACGAAGGTGCCGTGCAAGCACTTCACGGCATGGGCCTCGTCGTAGTTTCCCTTTATTTCGCTGTTCAAGCATTCATACGGCTCATAAATCATTAAATCCTTGAATTCTCTTTTCATATCTGTTGGTTTTTATGCTTTGTACACCTGTTCGCCGTCCACGATGGTGGCAAGGCACCTAGCCTTCTCAATCTCTGCAAAATCGTCGTGCATGAAGTCACGGTCAAAAACAGTGAAGTTGGCCAGCTTGCCCAGGCTGATGGAGCCCATCCGGTCCTCTTCGTGCCACATATAGGCCACATTGCTTGTCAGGGTCTGCAGCGCCTCATAGCGGCTGATCGCCTGGTCGATATTCCTGATAAACTCATCCGGATAGGACGGCAGCTTTTTCAATACGCCCATGCAGAATGCCTGGACGGCACTGAAGAAGGGAGACACCGGGTAGTCCGAGTGGTTGGCCACTACACCGCCTCCGTCCATGATGGATTTGACCGGATAAGCGTTGTAGGACTTCTCTTCGCCCACATAGGCAACCTCCTGCGGGAAGCCGGCAGGATGCTTGACGGCCCACATGATGCCGCATACGGCCATGACATTATATTCGCCGATTCTCTTCACGTCTTCCGGCGTAACTTCCTGCAAGTGCGCAAGGGCATTTCGCATATCGAAGTTGCCCGTTTCGGTCTGCGCCTGGGCAAAAGCGTCAATCCATGCCCGGGTAGCGCCGTCGCCAATGGAATGGACGTGAACGTTCATCCGGTGTGCGGACGCCGCTTTTACCAGCCTGACCATTTTGTCATGGTCATCGAATCTTCTTACGCCCCTGTAACCCGGTTTGTCCACATAATCATCCAGCATCCACGCGGTGTGGCCCTCCACGACGCCATCGGCAAAGACCTTGGCACCGATCACCTTCACATGCTTGCCGTTGTATTCCTTTGCCTCCTGCGCAATTCTGTCCATGTCCTCCTCGGGCGTGTCGGTATTGTCATTGACGAAACTGCCGCAGAAGGAATACATCTTCAGCTTGCCCTCATCGTCCAGGTCCTTGTAGGCACGGGGGTCGTGCCGGGTCAGAAGCTGGTAACCGGCGTCATATACGCCCGTATACCCGTTTGCAAACGCGTATTGCTGGAAGCCGAGCAGCTCCCTTTTCGCCTGCACAAGATCCGGCTGGACCCGCTTGACCAGATCGATGGCGGGCTTTTCTGCCAGCAGGCCGTTCGGCTTGCCGTTTTCGTCCACATGGATACATTCCGTTCCCCACTGTTTCACAGCGTCTTCGTTGATGTCGAATGCTTCCATGGCCTTGGTATTGACCCACATCATGTGACCGCTGCTGCTCTGGTTGATCATGGGCTTGTCCGGGCATATCTGGTCCAACTGCTTGGCATTCAGCTGATACAGCAGATCATCCGACCAGCCCGAACCCACATAGTGCGGTTTATCCGGATTTTCCCGGACATACTTTTTCAGAATGGCCAGATAATCCTCCGGCGTCTTGCCTTCTGCCAGGTTGGCCCTGCCGAACATGATGTTACCGGCAAATCCCGGATGGCAATGCGCTTCCAGGAATCCCGGATAAATGGAATGGCTCCCATAATCCAGAATCACGGTCTTTTCCCCCCGGAGCTTCATGGCGGCCTCCTTGCTTCCGACATAGATGATTTTTTCATCGGCTACCGCGATAGCCTCTGCATAGGGCTTGAACGCATCCATCGTGATGACATTTCCAAGAATAATTGTCTCAACTTTCATTACGGTTTATTTTAGTGTTTCGTTTACATCTTTTTCGATTTCGGAATGCAGTTTATCCACCTCTTCTTTTGTGTAAGCGGAGGCATCGAAGCTTTTGGAAAACTTCACTTTGATGCTGGCAAGCTGCCCGGCGGACCGCCTGCTGTGCCTGAGTTCGTGCCCGGTGAGAAGGATATAATCGCACACGGTGTCTCCCAGGAACCAGAACAGGATGAAAAACAGTTCACGAGGAATTTCGGCCAGGCCCTCCGAGAGCCATAGCAAGAAGGCCAAAAGGACCAGACCGACAGTCATGATGAGAAAGCGCTTGGTATGTCGCTTCACATCCTTTTCCACCAGTCCCAGTTCGAAGGCATAATACTCCCGGATCGTCGCGACAATGATCTCTCTCTCCTTCTGGGTGAGGCAGTCCTCGATGATGTCCAGCACAATGGGACAATCGGAAGGAAGCAGCCGGGCACCGCTTTCAATCAAGGCGGTGAAATCCGGATTCGGGGCCTCGTAACGCCGGACACTGAGGGGGTTGACGACATCGTAAAAGGAGGAAATCCTGCAAGGGAATGTCGCAATTCCGCTATCGATATAATCCCTGTGAAGCAGATAATCCATCTGCCCCTTTCTGGACTCGAACAACTTGCCGACTTTCTTTCTCATAGGTATGGGATGAACATCAATTCATTTTCTTCCCGCCGAAGTAGACCTGGGACGGCTTGTTGTAGCTGAAGCCCTCGTGCTCTGCTGTCAGGAGGTCCTTGTCGAAGACCAGGAAGTCGGCATCCTTGCCCACTTCGATGGAGCCTTTTTTATCCTCGATGCCCAGTTGTCTGGCGCCGTTGATCGTGAATCCAAGCAACATTTCTTCAATGTTCATCCGCTCATTCTCGGGCGGGCATACTTTGGCGGCTACGGAGAACGGGTAGTTCCTGGTCTTTTCGTTAATCCAGCGGGTCATGCCCACCTCCATGCCCAGGTAAGGGTTCCAGGTCATGAAATCCATAAAGACGATATTGTCACTGGACCAGGCCACCGTGGCGCCGCTGTCCCAAAGTGTCTTGCAGCGGAACTGTTTACGGGCACGTTCCATACCCAGCCAGGAAGCTGCAAATGTGGGGTCCCCGGAATGCCAGTGCGGCGTGAAGTTGGCGAAAACGCCAAGCTTTGCGAAACGGTCCAGATCCGCATCGTCCTGAATCTCCAGATGGGCGCAGGTAACCCTGACCTTCAGTTTGTCCCCCATCTCCTTTCTGGCCATCTCCACACCATCCAGTACGGTACGCGACGCACGCTCGCCCACGGTGTGAAGGTGCAGGTCCAGATCCGCGTCATTGAGCCCCTTCAAAAGCTTCGCGATGCCCTCCGCGGAGAAGGCGGTAGCGCCCGTCGTATGGACATCCACGTATGGCGTGACCATGGCTGCGGTGTGGATTTTCTGGGTGCCGTCCATGAAAATCTTCATGGTATGGACCTTCAGGTGCTCCGTATCAT
>JAGCWB010000191.1 GCA_017962065.1 Bacteroidales bacterium | reverse complement strand
TGTGCATGAAGGCCTGTCCGGTTACCAGGATTATCAGGCCCGTCATTATTACTTTGTCGTAATATCTGTCGCACTCCTTGGCCACCATGGTTCCTCGTGCCAGGAGGCTGAAATATAGTATTATCAGTATTGCAGCGCCCCACAGGCCCGTTTCTTCAACTATGAAACTGAACATGTAGTCGCCAAATATAACCGGCACCTGGTACTTCTGAGTGCTGTTGCCTATGCCTTTTCCCCAGAAGCCGCCTTCCTTGATAGCCAACAGCGCACCAACCGGCTGGTCCAGTTTTCCGCGTGCCGTGCGCCATTCCAAAGATTCCCGCCTGCTGCCAAGGAGTTCACGCATGGTAGAATCGTCGTCCTGCGTAATTCGGCCTATAGCGGTGCCGATTCGGCTGTTTTTGAGCAGTCCTGCCTTATATGCGCCAAACATGAGGCCGATGCCAACCAGGCCTATTGCCACCACATATCCGATATCACGGAAGTCAATACCGCCCACCAGAATCATAAGCACCATGATGGCGCCAATGAAAAGGGCCGATGAGTTGGAGCCCATCATCACCATAAGGGTAACGAGGAGCACCGGCATGTAAATGTAGATAATCTTCTGCCAGATATCCTTTTGCAGGAAGGAGAGCCTGGCCGAATGCTGCGCAATAAGCGGAGCCCACTTGAAGTTGCCGTTCTTGAAAGTATCCAGGGCCCAGCCCAGGTACATTATCATGAACAGTTTCACATACTCGTAAATGTGGATTTGCTTACCCGCAACAATGAGGATACGCCTTGCACCGTTGATTTCGCCCGCGCGTACGATACCTAAGTTAAGGTTCAGGACCAGAATGGACAGTACGGCAAAACTCACCGCAAAACCGAACATGGACAGTTTCCTGTACCATTCCACCTTGCAGAAGTAGTACATGGAGAAGATGATGACAAAGCCCAGCGCCACCACTTTCAGTTGGTTCACCATTATGGTAACGCGGTCGCTGCCAGTGTCGTTGGCAAGGCGCGGCGTGCTTGAGAACACCGATATCACGGATATGAGCATGAGGAACAGGGCTATAAGAAGTATAACCTTGTCCCCCGAGAAGCGGTCCATGAAACTGGTCAGGTGCCCCAGGAACGATACCTTTGTCTTTTCTTCTGCTTCGGCCATGCTTTTTTACAGGTTGCGGACGGCAGCTTTGAACTGCTCGCCCCGGTCTTCGTAATTTTTGAAAAGGTCAAAACTGGCGCAGCAGGGGCTCAGGAGAACCACGTCTCCGGCTACGGCCATCTTTGACGCCTTCTCTACGGCCTCTTTGGCCGATAGTGCATCCTCTATGGTTGCCACCATGCCGCCAAAAGCTGCGTGAATCTTGCTGTTGTCCACACCAAGGCACACGATTGCCTTAACCTTTTCACGTACAAGATCGTTGAGGACGCTGTAGTCGTTGCCCTTGTCGGTGCCGCCAACTATCCACACTACCGGTTTCTTCTGGCACTCAAGTGCATACCAGGCGCTGTCCACGTTGGTGGCCTTGGAGTCGTTGATGTAAAGCACGTCCTTGATGCTAAGGACGGGCTCCAGACGATGCTCGATGGGCTGGAAAGTGGCCAGGGAACGGCGTATAACGTCGTTTTCCACGCCGGTGGCCTTGGCTGCAAGGGCGGCCGCCATGGAATTGTAAACATTATGCTTGCCGCCCAGGGACAGATCCTGAAGGAAAATATCTGTCTCTTCCTTATCGTAACGCAGGACTATCTTGTCATCCTTCAAGAAGGCGCCCTGCTTAACTTCCTCCTCCTGGGAGAAGGGCAGCATTTTGCATCGAAGCACAATCTTGGACAAGTGTCCGACGGTTATTTCGTCGTCGGAGTCAAAGATGAAGCAGTCGTCGCTGCGCAGGTTCTTGGTAATCTTGAACTTGGCTGCAACGTAGTTCTCCATCTTGTGGTCGTAACGGTCAAGATGGTCGGGAGTGATGTTGGTGATAATGGCAATGTCCGGACGGAAATCGTAAATGTCGTCCAGCTGGAAACTGCTGATTTCCAGGACATAATAGTCGAAATGCTCGGTTGCCACCTGATATGCGTAACTTTTGCCGATATTTCCGCCAAGGCCCACGTTAAGGCCTGCGTTCTGCAGCAGGAAGTAAATGAGCGAAGTTGTGGTAGTCTTGCCGTTCGATCCGGTGATGCAAATCTTCTTTGCATTGTCGTATCGGCTTGCAAATTCAATCTCCGACACTATCCTGATGCCTTTTTCGCGAATCTTCTGCACCATGGGCACGATGCCGGGGATGCCGGGGGATTTCACCACCTCATCGGCATTGAGGATAAGTTCCTCCGTATGCTGCCCTTCCTCAAATGGGATTTCCCATTTGCGAAGCTGTGCGGCATACTCTTCCTTGATCTGCCCCTTGTCGCTAAGGAACACATCGAATCCTTTTACTTTTGCCAGAACCGCGGCGCCCACACCGCTTTCCGCACCGCCTAAAACAACTACTCTTGACATTTTATCTGATCTTCAATAAAGCTAACGTACTAACTGCCAGTATAATTCCTACAATCCAAAAGCGGACTGTGATCTTTGCTTCGTGTTGCGCCGGGACGGGTTTGGGGAACAGCACCGGTCCTTCGGGTGCTTTCTTGTCCTGATAATGGTGATGGAGCGGGGTCATGCTCCATACGCGGCGTCCCTGCCCGTATTTCTTCTTGGTAACCTTAAAGTAACTGCGCTGGATGAGCACCGACAGGCTCTCGGCAAAGAAAACACCGCAGAGCAGGGGAATGAGCAGTTCTTTTCGCATAAGAACGGCGCTCACGCCTATGATGCCGCCAATGGTAAGGCTTCCCGTGTCGCCCATGAACACCTGAGCAGGGAAGGAGTTGTACCAGAGGAAGCCGATGAGGGCGCCAACAAAGGCACTCATGAAGATGGCAATCTCGCCGGATCCAGGAATATACATGATATTCAGGAAATTGGAGTCGATGAGGTTGCCTCCCAGCCACGCCATAATACCAAGTACCACGCCCACTATTGCCGATGTTCCTGCCGCCAGGCCGTCAAGGCCGTCGGTAAGGTTGGTGCCGTTGGAGCAGGCGGTTATCACAAGGATGATCATGAGCACGTAGATGCCCCACTTGCAATACCAGCCCCAAGCGCCCTTCACAGGAGACAGCCAGCGGTAGTCAAACTCGTGGTTCTTCACGAATGGGATGGTGGTCTTTGTGCTCTTTACCACGTCTTCCTCCTTATATCGGCCTTCAGTAACCTCGGTTTCCGTCTCCAGAGTGCGCTCTATGCTGGTATCCACCGGCACTTTCTCACGTACGACGATGTCGGGACTCATCCATACGGTAAGGCCCACTATGAGGCCCAGGAGCACCTGGCCAAGCAGTTTGCCTTTTTCCGACATGCCTTCCTTATTGTGCTTGAACACTTTGATGTAGTCGTCGGTAAAGCCCAGGGCCCCGCACCAGAGCGTACTTACAAGGAGAAGGAGAACATAAATATTGGTAAGGTCGCAGAAAAGCAGCACGCCGCAGAGGATGGAAACGATGATGATGATTCCGCCCATGGTGGGAGTGCCTTTTTTCTGTATCTGTCCTTCCAGACCAAGGTCGCGCACGGTTTCGCCAATCTGCAGGCGCTGCAGCTTTGCGATAATGCGTTTTCCTGCATACATTGAAACCAGCACCGCGGTTACGGCCGCCAGCATGGCCCTAAAGCTCAGATAGTGCATCAGGCCCATTCCCGGAAAGTCGCAACCAATGGACTCAAGGTATTGGAAGAGGTGGTAAATCATTATGAAATAAGTTTAAAGGTTTGGGTTACAATTTCTTTTTCGTCAAAATGCGTCTTTTCATGGCCGATAACCTGATAGGTCTCATGGCCCTTGCCGGCAAGGAGGATGGTGGCATTCTCCGGAGCGGTAAGGATAGCTGTGCGTATGGCCTCACGGCGGTCGGTTATGATGAGCGACTTTGCCAGGCCTTTGCTGTCAAGTCCGGCCTTGATATCCTCGATAATGGCCTCCGGCACTTCCGTACGGGGGTTGTCGGAAGTTATAACTAGACGGTCGGCCAGTTTCTGGGCCACCTGCGCCATCTCCGGACGCTTGGTCTTGTCACGGTCTCCGCCGCAGCCGAACAGGCATATGAGCATGCGCTCCGGGGCAATGTCCCTAAGGGTAACCAGCACATTCTCAAGTGCGTCCGGCGTATGTGCATAGTCCACAATCACAGACAGACCCTTAGGTCCGTGCAGGTTCTCCAGCCTTCCGGGGGCCGATTCAAGCTTGGACAGCGCCACGAGCACCTCCGTAGGATCGGCACCAAGGCAAACAGCCGTACTGTATATGGTAAGCAGGTTGTAGGCATTATGCCGGCCGATAAGCCTGCACCAGGTGTCCACGCCGTCAATCTTAAGGAGCATGCCGTCGAAGTTCTGCTCCATCATGCGGGCGGTATGATCGGCAAGACCTGTGACTGAATATGTTACAACCTTGGCACGGGTGTTCTGTACCATCACCGGGCCGTTCTTGTCATCGGCATTTATAAGTGCGATGGCCTTCTTGGGAAGGTTGTCAAAGAACAGTTTTTTGCAGCGGAGGTACTCGGCAAAGGTCTTGTGGTAGTCAAGATGGTCGTGGGTAAGGTTGGAGAAAATGCCCATGGCAAACTCCAGCCCCGTCACGCGCTCCTGCTCCACGCCAATGGAACTAACCTCCATGAAGCAATACTCGCAGCCCTTGCCCACCATGCGTGCCAGCAGGCTGTTAAGGGTTATGGGGTCAACAGTAGTATTCTCCGTCTCCAGCCTCTCCTCGCCAACATAATTGGCAATTGTGGACAGAAGTCCGCAGGAATATCCCAGCTCACGGAACAAATTGTACAGCAGCGTCACAGTAGTGGTCTTGCCGTTAGTTCCGGTGATTCCCACCAGCGTCAGTTTTCCGGAAGGATGCCCATAAAAAGCATCTGCCGCCAGCGCCACAGCCTTGCGGCTGTTGGCTACCTGCACGAAGGAAGGGGCGTATGCCCTTCCCGGGGCATCGGCCTTATTATTCGCGGAGGGAAGGGCATATGCGCCTTCTTCGACGATAATAGCAACTGCACCTTTTTCAATTGCCTGCGGAATATAGGCATGGCCGTCGCTTGCGTAGCCTTTCACTGCAATGAACAGTGAGCCCGGCTGCACCTTGCGGGAGTCGCTGCAGATGGAGTTTATCTCCACATCGGCCTTGCCTTCCATGCGAAGGATATCCAGATTCCGTATTATTTCGCTCAGTTTCATTTCAGTGTAATCTTTACAGTTTGGTTGTCGGTGGCTTTGGTGCCTGCGGCGGGGGACTGGCTTGTCACGTGGCCTGTGCCTTCGTACTGGCAGTGCATGCCTGCGGCTTCAATGGCGTACAGGGCGTCTTTAAGGCCGAAACCTTTGAGATCCGGCACTACGCCTTTGGTCACGTCAACTTCTTTGTCCATCACCGGCACCGTGCCTGTGTGCCTGATCTGCTCATCCCACTCGCCGTCAAGGGCGTACAGCTTGTCCACAATCTCACGGATTGCGAGGGCGGGCTTTGTACCGCCGTAGAAGTTGCGGTGCGACGGGTAGGAGTACACGGTAACCAGTATGGTGTATTTGGGTGCATCGGCAGGGAAGAAGCCCACGAAGGTTCCCTGGAACTTCTTGCGGCCGTAGGCGTCGCTGTATGGGTCGCTGCTGCCTTGCCTTTCCTTGGGGGAGAGCACCACGCGGGCGGTACCGGTCTTTCCGGCCACCGGCAGCTTGGCGCTCTTAAGGCGCGTGGCGGTACCCTCGTTGACAACGGCCCTCAGCGCGCGCGTTACAGTATCGGCCGTGGCGGGGGAGCATATACTGCTGTTCAGGGCCGACGGCTCGAACTTCTTTATCACCTTTCCGTCCTTTTCGATGCTTTCTACCAGGTATGGCTTCATCATGCAGCCTTTGTTTGCGATAGCGTTGTAGAAAGTGGCAACGTGCAGGGGCGTTACGGCAACGCTGTAGCCGTAGGCCGTAGTTCCAAGGGTTGTCTTGGACCAGCCCGGGCTGTCCGGACGGTTCACCACCGGCGTTCCCATGCCGCTGATGTCAAAGTCGAAGGCCTCGCCAAAGCGGTAGGAGTAAATATGGTCGAACATCTCCTGGGGTTTCTTGCCGTAGTAGGTTTCGGCCAGCCAGGTGAATACGTAGTTGGACGATATTTCGAAGCCGTGCATCACGGTAATGTCCCTTCGGCCTGTTTCTCTCTGGTAATCAAGTATATGCACGTCCTGGTTGTATCCGCCGGGCACAAAGCCGTTGTTGGTGGGCAGCGTCTGGTCCAGAGTCTTTACATAGCCGTCTTCCACTAGCGACACCAGCGTGACGGTCTTCATCACCGAACCCTGTTCTCCGACTTCCCTCAGGCACAGGTTTTCCCTTTCCCAAAGCACCGTCTGGGGCGTATCGCCACGGGACAGGTTCACCATGGCGCGGATGGCGCCGGTCTTGGCCTCCATGATTATGCAAATACCGGCACGGACCTCGTCATCGGCCTGAATCTGAGCCCTCAGGGCTTTATCGGCTATGTCCTGAAAGTCAACGTTTATGGTGGTGCGGATGTCGTTGCCGTCAATTACCCTTACCTGGGCCGAATCAAGGTCGCGCACCCAGCGCTTGTTGTCGGTTACCCTTCTCCACTCGTAGCCTTCCGTGCCGTGAAGTTCCGCGTCAAAGCTGGATTCCAGGCCAATGCGGTTCTGCTCTTTCACATAGCCGATGACGCGGCGTGCCAGGGTGTCGTACGGATAGATGCGCTCGTCGTGCTTTTCCACTATGAAACCGCCGGTGTAAGGACCTTCACGGAAGAGGGGGAAGGTCTTAACCTTCTCCAGGGTGCTCAGGTCCACGTTTTTCTGGATGCGCAGGTACTTGGAGCCTTTGTCGCGACCGTTAAGTATGGCCTGGGCGTATGCATCGGCACTCTTGTCTTTGAATTCGGCGCTCAAGCAGGCGGCAAGTTCCTGAGCTTTTGCCCGCCACACGCGTTCCAGGGAATCTTTTCCGGTCTCGAAATATTCCTGTTTGCGAACGGTGCAGTCCATGTAAATGTCGTACAGGGGGGCCGATATGGCAAGCGGACGGCCGTCAGTGGCAAGGATTTTACCACGCACGGGATGCTCCACATGCCTTTGGACCGAGGGACGGAACAGGCCGATAACCCTGTCGTCCACCGTATAACTGGCCTGGATGTGCACTATGCGCACCAGGATCAGGATGCCCAGGATCATGAACATCAGGGACAGGAAGAACATAACCACGTGGATTCTGTCGCGGTTTTCTATTTTGTCCTGTATTTCGCTCTGCTTGCGGCTCATTTCTTCTTGATCACTGTTGCGGGCTCCTGGGGGAGTGCTATGTTTACACCAAGTTCCTTAAGGCGGGTTTCGGCGGCCGATGCGCTGTGAAGTTTCACAAGGGCGGCCTCTTTCTCGGCGTGATGTATGCGCAGCTGGTCTATGGCTGCCTGGTTGTCGCCTGCCTTGGTGAGGGTCTTGTCCACCTGAAGGCTCAGGAGGATGGTTACCCACATCAGAAGGAACAGGTACATGATGTGCATGTAGTATTTATCGGCCCTTATTCTCAGGAGGAACTCTCCTTCGCGAAGGGCGCGGAAGCTGTTGCGGATGGCCTGCCAGATGGTTGAAACGCTCATTCTGCGGCCCTCCTTTCTGCTATGCGCAACTTGGCGCTACGGGCGCGGGTGTTGCTCTGGATTTCACTTTCTTCCGGTACTATCGGCTTGCGGTTCACAGCCTCCAGCGGAGTTTCGATTTTGCCGTATATGTCGGTCTTTTGCACTCCGTCCACGTTGCCGGTCTTAATGAAGTTTTTCACCATGCGGTCTTCCAGACTGTGGTAGGTGATTACCACTAGTCTGCCGCCGGGCTTAAGGCTTCTGGTTGCCCCTTCAAGGAACTTCTCCAGGGAACGCATTTCCTGGTTAACTTCAATGCGCAGGGCCTGGTACACTTTTGCCAGAATCTTGTGCTCGGCGCCCTTGGGGAGCATTTTTGCTATTGCTTTGTCAAGGTCACCGGTGGTGTGCAGCGGCCTTGCCTGGGCAATGAGACGGGCCATATTGCGGGCTCCGTCCACCTCTCCGTACAGCTTGAGGATGCGCTCAAGGTCTTGTTCGCTGTAAGTGTTTACAACTTCCTCTGCCGTGAGCTTTGCCTCCCGGTTCATCCTCATATCCAGCGGCGCCTCCTCATACCTGAAGCTGAATCCGCGCTCGGCCGTATCAAACTGATGGCTGGATACGCCAAGGTCGGCCAGGATGCCGTCGAAAACAGATGGCCGATCAGGTCGGCCATGACGGCCTTCGTCATTCCCGGCTTTCTCCTCATTCCCGGCTTGACCGGGAATCTCTCTTCTCAACTGCTCCGCATAATTTTCAATGTACCGGAAGTTGTTGTGAATGAGGGTTAGCCTGTGGTCTTTGGGGGCGTTGGCTATGGCATCGACGTCACGATCGAAGGCGATGACTCTCCCGCCATCGTTTAAGCGTGAAAGTACGGCAGCGGTGTGTCCACCGCCTCCGAAAGTGGCATCTGCATATGTTCCTCCGGGATTTGTGATCAATGCGGAAACACTTTCCGCAAGGAGCACAGGGATATGATATTCAGACATTTCGAGACCCTCCCAACTACTTCTTAGTTGATAGTCTCGATGCGGTTTCCTTGAACTTCTCGTCGGAGAGAAGACCGGCTTTTCTTGTTTCCGGATTCCAGATCTGGAGCTTGTAGCCAACACCGCCGAACACTACCTCTTTGGTAATACCTGCACTCTCAAGCAGCTGTGACGGGATGTTCAACCGGCCCAGTTTTCCGTCCGGGACAATTGTGTAAACGCCGTCATTGTACTTGGTCCAAAAATCAGCGTCTTCGGTATTCAGTTCCGGGTCTATTCCGTCCAGCACCTTGTCACTGCGGCGCTCCCACTCTTCGGCAGCGAAAACATCAATGCATTGCTGTTGGACGTTCTTTTTTACGACGAGGGTCATATTCTCGGCCCCACCGCGCACCATAGCTTCACGGAAGGTGGCAGGGAGCACAATGCGCCCCTTGTCATCTACCTTGCCGGCGGCTGTTCCATAGAATCTGACCATAGTAAAACTTTATACTTTCACGCTTGGCTACAAAGTTAGTCAAAATTTTCCATTTTGTTACAAAATCTTCCAAATTTTTCCACAAAATTTTTAGCGCGAGTTTTTAGCCGCCGCAAAGCTGCTCCGAGGGTCCAATCGCTGGACCTTCGAGGGCACTTTTGGGCCGAAAACGATGCTGAGGGTCCAGTGGATGGACCTTCGAGGGCACTTTTGGGCTCAAAACGGTGGTGAGGGTCCAAGGGATGGACCTTCGGGACAAGTTATTGAAAAAATAGAAAATTTACAGCTCCCTACGGAGCCTGGCTTTGGGAATATCCAGCTGGGCGCGGTATTTTGCAATGGTGCGGCGGGCTACTTTGTAGCCGCGGGCGGCCAGGCCGTCCACTAACTCGTCATCTGTTAACGGATTGTGTTTGTCTTCCCCATCGACCATTTCGCGGAGGGCTTTCTTGATTTCGCGGGTGGAAACTTCCTCGCCCTCGGAGTTCTCCAACCCCTCTGAGAAGAAGTACTTCAACGGGAAAATGCCGAAGTGGGTCTCTATCCACTTGCTGTTTACTACGCGGGAGATGGTGGAGATATCGAAGCCGGTAATCTCGGCAATATCCTTCAGGACCATCGGCCTCAGATTGCTTTCATCGCCGTCGATGAAGTAATCGTGCTGGTAGTCGATTATGGCCTGCATGGTGCTCTGGAGGGTGTTTTGCCTCTGGAGCAGGGCTTCGATGAACCACTTGGCGCTGTCTATTTTTTGCTTGACGAAGGTGGCGGCTTCTTTATCGGCCCTGGAGTCCGACAAGCGGCCGGTTTCCATTATTTCCGAGTACTTGCGGTTGATGCGGAGTTCGGGGATTGAGAAGCGCGGCATGCTAAGAATCAGCTGGCCGTTCTCGTAATCCAGGCGGAAGTCCGGAACCACTTGCTGGGCCTGGTCGTTGTAGGAATCGTCTATTTGGCCGCCGGGGGAGGGGTTCAAGCGGCGAATCTCGTCAAGCACGGCCTTCATCTCGTCTTCCGACAGATGCAGCCGGGCCATTATCTTCTGAAAATGACGGTTCTTGAAAGCTTCAAACTGCTCTGTAAGAACGCGTATGGCATTATCAACCGACGGAGTGCGCTTTTTGTCCTCCAGCTGGATAAGCAGGCATTCTCTCAAATCGCGCGCTCCAACGCCGGAAGGCTCGAATTCCTGAATTACCTTAAGCATAGTTTCCACCTCTTCGGCCGATGACTCTATGCCGGCGCGGAAGGCAAGGTCGTCAACTACTGATTCAATGTCCCTGCGAAGATAGCCGTCGTCGTCCAGCGAGCCGATGATAAAGGATGCCACGGTGCGCTGATGGTCCGTCAAATTACGGTATCCAAGCTGCTCCAGAAGGCTTTGGGTGAAGCTTTGCTTTACAGAGAAGGTGTTGTATTCCGGACGCTCGTCCTTGCCCCAGTTGTTTACGTGAAGGTTGTAGGAGGGGATGTCGTCGTCCTGGGGACCATAGTTCTCTTCCAGGGAGCCGCCGCTTTGCTCTTTTTCCTCCACTTCCGAGATGGACACGTCCCGGGGCTCGTCGTCCCTTTTGGGGGCGTCGTCGTCAATTACCGGGTTGTCGTTCAAGACCTCGCGCACATGCTGCTCCAGGGCCTGCACCGGCATCTCTATCAGCTTGATAGTCTGAATCTGGAGCGGTGAAAGCTTCTGCTGCAGTTTTTGCTCGAGTCCCTGTTTAATGGCAGCCATCTCTTTTTAGCGGGGATAGTTGATGTTTTCCTTGATAATGAATGCGGTGGGGTAGGTGATTTTGAGCGCGTTATAGATGCGCTGAGCCTCGTCCTTTGAACGGAAGTCACCAATTGAAACCTTGTAGTTGGGACTTTCGAAGCTGCGGTACACCATTACTCCCGGATACTGCTTTTTGAGCGTAAGCTCTATGGTTTCCGACTTGGAGCGGGCCGACGGGCCGTTGTCGTAAAAAACGCGGATACGGTAGCCCATAATGGGCTTTTCCTCGTTGTCCAGCACATAATTCATAAGGGCCTGACGCACCTGGTTTGTCTGGTCCAGCTGAACGCCGGGACCCATTATAGACAGAATGTCCCGTCCAACAAATGTGGAATCTACCGGGGCAACACGGGTTGTATCCTGGGCATGCATTGCAATTGCACCCAGCATCAAAGCCGCGAATATGGCAACTAACTTTCTCATAATCTAATTCTAAATTCCGGAGGCCTTCAGCCGACAGCTTTTCACCTCCCCGAGGGAGGGGAAACGGGAAAGGGGTGGGGTAACGTATAATAATATTTTTTTAACGTGTCCCTCTCCTCCAAACCTCCTCCCCTCGGGGAAGGAGGCTTACTATCGCCCTTTCAGGGCTCCAAAGTTGGTAACTTTCGCATACGAAAGTATCATAATCTAGTTCCTAAACTGCGAAATATCTACGTCCCTGAAGGAGTAGGGCGCTCGCAGGACGCCGTTCTTTTTTAGTGCCGCCTGGATGTCAAAATCGGCCTTTAAACCTTCCAGGGACTGCTTTGAGGCTATTACCAGCACGTCCAGCAGGGAGGTGCCATCGGCCAGAGTTACCGTGCAGGGAAGGTCGTAAATTTGTTGCGCCTTACCCTCAAGTTCCATGCCGCCTGTGACGAAGGTGGCTATCACTTTGTCGTTATACTTGATGGCGCCGGTGATTTCCTGCACCGCAAAGGCCATGGCGGGATTGTCTATTCCAAGCTTGAGTTTTGCATCGGCCGATCTGGTGGAAGTTGGCACGATATAATCCACTCCGAAGGAGATGACGGCAATGTCCTTGACCTTTGACACGCCGCAGGAGACGGCGACCAGGGCCGCTACAATAACAATGCCGATATGCCTGAAAGCTTTCACAAGCACAAATATAGTGAATTTTTTCGTAACTTTGCGGCCTATGGCAAAAAGAGCATATATCGAAACCTACGGGTGTCAGATGAACGTAAACGACACCGAAGTAATATTCGCAATTCTGGCCGATGCCGGCTATGAGCGCGCGGAAAAAATGGAAGAGGCCGATCTTATTATGGCCAACACCTGCTCTATCCGCGACAATGCCGAGCAACGCATCTGGGGCCGCCTGGAGGTGTTTTCGGCTCAGCGCAAGGCTCGTCCCGGCGTGCTTGTGGGCATAGTTGGCTGCATGGCCGAACGTCTTAAGGACAAGCTTCTGGATACCGGCAAAGTGGACCTTGTTGTGGGCCCGGACGCATACCGTTCGCTGCCCCGCCTGCTGGAGGCGGTGAGCCCTTCTTCTCCGCAGATAGATGTGCTCCTTTCCCGTGAGGAGACTTATGCCGATATCACTCCGGTTCGTACGGATCGCAACGGCATTTCGGCCTTTATATCTATTATGCGCGGGTGCAATAATGTGTGCTCTTACTGCGTTGTTCCATATACCCGCGGGGCCGAACGCTCGCGCGACGCTCACTCCATAGTACGCGAAGCTTGCGATGTGTATTCTCGTGGCTATAAAGAGGTTACGCTGCTTGGACAGAATGTTGACAGCTATCTTTGGAAAGGGCCGGGGGAGACCGTTAACTTTGCCCGCCTGCTGGAGATGGTGGCCGCTGTTGCGCCTGATCTTCGCGTGCGCTTTGCTACCTCACATCCCAAAGATATTTCCGACGAGGTCATCCACACCATGGCCGTCCATCCCAATATTTGCCGTCACATTCATCTGCCCGTCCAGAGCGGCAGCACGCGCATGCTGGAGCTAATGCGGCGAAAGTATTCCCGCGAGTGGTATCTGGAGCGCGTGGCCAAAATCCGCGAAGTCATGCCGGACTGCGGCCTTACCACAGATGTAATTGCGGGCTTTTGCTCCGAAACGGAGGAGGATCACCTTGAGACTCTGTCGCTTATGGAGGCCGTGGGCTTTGACTGGGCCTTCATGTTCGCTTACTCGGACCGTCCCGGCACTCTTGCAAACCGCACCATGAAGGACGATGTTCCTACTGAGGTTAAGAACCGCAGGCTGCAGGAAATAATTGATCTTCAGAACCGTAAGTCCCTGGAACGCTATAAGGCGATGATTGGCCGGCAGGTACAGGTGCTTGTAGAAGGTCCCTCCAAGCGTGACCCCGCCCAGCTGTGCGGCCGCGCCTCCAACAACATGATGTGCGTTTTCCCCGCCGCCGGCCTCAAGCCCGGCGACTTTACCACCGTCACCGTCCAGGACGCCACATCGGCTACGCTCATTTGCCGGTAGCGACGTCTC
>JAGCWB010000190.1 GCA_017962065.1 Bacteroidales bacterium | reverse complement strand
TCAGATAGACCTTGCAACGGAACCGCGCTGGAGCCGCTTCGGATGCACTTTTGGCGAGGATCCGGCCCTGGATACGGATATGGCCCGCGCCTATGTAGAAGGTTTTCAGACCACTACCGGCAGCCCGGACGGCTGGGGCTCTGAAAGCGTCAATGCTATGGTAAAACACTGGCCTTCCGGCGGACCGGAAGAAGGCGGCCGCGACGCACATTTTAATTATGGCAAGTATGCCGTATATCCCGGCGGTAACTTCGCCACTCACCTGCTGCCATTTACGGAAGGAGCTTTTAAACTTTCCGGCGGCACATCCAAAGCCAGCGCCGTAATGCCCTATTATACAATTTCTTACGGCCAGGATCCTTCCGGAGCAAACGTTGGCAACAGCTATAGCAAATATATTATTGGAGAACTTCTTCGCGACCGTTTTGCCTACGACGGCGTAGTTTGCACCGACTGGAACATAACATACGACAATGCCGCCATAGACAGTTTTGACGGCAAATGCTGGGGTACAGAACTGCTCACCGTTGCGGAGCGTCATTATGAAGTACTGAAAGCAGGCGTTGACCAGTTTGGCGGCAACAACGACAAAGGACCGGTTTTGGAAGCTTACCGCATGTGGGCCGATGAGTTTGGCCAGGCAAGCGCCAGGGAACGCTTTGAGTCATCGGCCGTACGCCTTCTGCTCAATTCCTTCCGTACCGGCCTGTTCGAGAATCCTTATACTGATCCGGCTTTAGCGGCGGAAGTAGTTGGTAATCCGGAATTTATGGAGGCGGGATACGACGCTCAGCTAAAGAGTGTGGTTATGGTAAAGAACCACGGCTCTGCGTTGCCGCGCGAACGCGCCAAGGTGTACGTTCCCAAGCGTTTTTACCCCCAGACACCTGGAATGTTCGGCCTTTTCAAAGGGCCCGAAGCACACTGGGATTACCCCGTAGACCGTGCCCTGGTAGAAAAATACTACGACTGGGCCGAGAAGCCGGATGAGGCCGATTTCGCTCTGGTCATGATTCAGGAGCCCTACCCCGGGAGCGGCTACAGCGCCGTAGATTATGTCAAGGGCGGGAACGGTTATGTGCCAATCAGCCTTCAATATCGGCCCTATACGGCCTCTGAGGCCCGTCCGGTTTCCGTAGCCGGCGGTGACCCCAAGGAGAATTTCACCAACCGTTCGTACAAAGGCAAAACAGTGCGCACCCTGAACGAGAACGACCTTGATCTTGTGATAAACACCCGCAAAAAGATGAACGGCAAGCCGGTTGTGGTAGTTGTAAACCTTACCCGCCCGGCAGTTCTCTCGGAGGTTGAACCTTATGCCGATGCCATGCTGTTGACCTTCGGAGTGCAGAACCAGGCCGTATTGGACATCGTGAGCGGCGCTTTTGAGCCCTCCGGCCTTCTCCCCATGCAGATGCCCATCGACATGATCACCGTAGAACTGCAGTGCGAAGACGTTCCCCACGACATGCGTCCCCTTGTGGACACCGACGGCAACACCTGGGACTTCGGTTTCGGCCTCAACTGGCACGGCCCCATCCAAGACTCCCGCACCGCCCGGTATAGCCGATAAACAGCCCCTAGCGCCTGCCTCCCCGCCAGTTACGCTCATGAGCGTGGGCATAAACCTTTGGTGATCAGCCGTTTACGCATTTACCCCCAGGCAAATCCGCCCGGGGGTAAATAGTTAAAACGCTGTGGTTCTGGTAGTTATGCCCACGCAAAATACTAGAGTGCCGGCAGCAGGTGGTCCCAGATGAGCTGTATTTCCTGCCACATATTGGGAATGTGAGCGGTAGTTACTATGACGGCGTCTTTTTCAGGAATTATTATGATGTACTGACCGTTTGCTCCATCGGCCCTGAAGGCGTTGTATCGGCACATCCACATCTGGTACCCATAGCCCTGAGTCCAGTCATTAGAATAGGTGCCGTTTTGTATTAACTCCTTGAGCATTATCTCGTTAACTTCCGCGTTTACGGATGATACCTGATAGCTGGTCATTTGAGCCACCCAGTCGGCCGGAATTACCTGTTTGCCGCGGAACTTGCCGCAGCTAAGCAGGCACAGGCCCATTCTGGCAAGGTCTTCCGTATGAAGGTACAAGCCCCAGCCTCCAGTGTTGATACCTGAAGGGCTCTCCTGCCAGAAAGGCTTTTCTATACCCAGCGGCTGCCACAGACGGGTATCCAGATAGTCAACCACTTTCTGTCCGGTGACCTTCTGGACCGCGGCCGATAGCAGGTAGGTGCCAAGGCTGTTGTAGCAATAGCAAGTGCCTGGCTCAAACTCGATCGGCCACTCCATAAATGCACGGATCCAGTCTCCGTCATTTACCCTGGTAACGTAAGTCGGGTCTTTTCCGTGACCGGAATTCATGGTTAGGAGGTGTCTTACGGTGATGTCCGAAAGCCACTTCTGCTGTTCCTGGGGCACGCTTTCCGGGAAAAGGTCTACGATTTTGTCGTCAAGGTGCAGCAGGCCTTCCTCAATTGCAAAGCCAACCGCAGTCGCAGTAAAAGTCTTGCTCACGGAGTTCATTATGTGTTCAGTGTCCGGAGCTATCTGCTTTTCGGCCAGTATCTTGCCGTGCTGCAATACCATAATGCTGTGCAGGTCCTCGGAGCTGTCGGCCACAGCTTGCAGGTAGGAGTCAAAGGCAGTTTCCAGTTCTGGAGATGCCTTGCCGCGGGGTAGCGGGTCATTAGGCCGCACACAGGAAAACAGCGCGCAGGCTGCAAGGAGTAAAATTACTATCTTTTTCATATTTACAAAGATAGCAATTATTTGCTATTTCCATTTCTTATTGCCATCTTTGAAGTGAGAGACCAAACTGATGCTAGTGATAGCTATGTTATGTTATTATGAAACGTCGGTCTTTCTACAATGGAGCGTTGAACCATTGCTACCAAAGGACCTCCGGACATGGGGTTCTGTTCTATTCCGTTACTGATTATCTGGTGTTTTTCACAATCTTTTGCACTATGGCCCTGCGTCACAAAGTGCGGGTTCTCAAGCTTGTCCAGATGCCGGATCACACCCATCACTCCACCGTTACCTGCAAAAGAGGTCAACTGTCGGCATTTTCACGTGATTACACGTCCATCTTTGCCAAGGAGTACAATCAAGCATTTGGTTTGAGGGGATCTGTGTTAGAGACGCCCTTCAGCAGTGCACTTAAAAGAAGTGACAAGGACATTCGTACCAACCTTATCTATCTGGATAACAACCCAGTAGAGAGAAAACTCACAACCAGAGCCGAGGATTATCGCTGGAATTACCTGGCCTATGCCCAAAGTGACCATCCCTTCTCGGAGAAGATTGTGCTCCGAAAAGCATCTATGCCGCTCAGGCGTGCTTTGGATAGTGTTAAAAGGATGCACTCCAAGGGCCGATTCCTTGGCTACTGTTTTCTTAAAAACTTGTTCAGCAGTATTTCAACCAAGCGTGAACGGGAACAGTTAATCGACTTCATCATAAGCACATATTCCATTATTGAGCACCAGGAAGCCATCAGTTATTTTGGTGATTACCAGAAGGAACTACTTGCCGCTCACGCAACTAAGGGCAGCGAATACGAAATCAGTGAAACCTTTATAGGAAAAGATGATAAGTGGTATTCATGCTTCACTAACATTCTGCTTGAAAAAGGCATGTGCAAGGATGTTCACGAGGTGCTGACCATGCCAATTCCTGAAAAACAACGGCTTTTTGATCTGCTAAGGCGAGAAACCATGGCTCCGTGGAGACAAATTGCCGCCTACCTGCATTTGCCCGTGGAGAGAATATGTTGATACTGAGCCGATTAACAGTTTACCCCCAGGCGATTTCGCCCGGGGGTAAATGCGTAAATAGCTGATTATTAAAAGCTTGCGCCCACGCCTTATTCTATATCAAAGCACTCTTTGTAGGGTTTGTCGTGCTTGTAGGCAGGCCAGCCGGGGTTTCCGGTTTTGCAGAAGGAGGTCCAGGCGTCAATCATGCGAGCGCTCAGGTCGTAATCGGCCTGTGTGAAGGGACGCCAGCTGCGGTCCAGGGTGCCGAAGACATACCAAAGCTCGGCGGAATGGAAGGCGCCAGCGGCAGAAGCAGGGTGCTCTTCATCGGTGGGCAGTTCACGCAGGAACTCATATTCGTACACCGGGAAACCAAGAGAGTCGCGAACGGCGCAGAAACGGTCCACGGATTCACCGGCCAGCATGGCCATATCGTCCTTGTTATAGCCGATCATGATTGGCACCTGCGCCAGAGAGCCGTCGTAGACCGCTTCGTCGAAGGTTTCGGGGAGGACGTAGCCGTCGGTATGAGGCGACAGCATTACCCAGCCCTTGCCATCGGCCATAAATTTTCCAACGCTTTCAAACACCTCCTCAGCCGATGCTGCACGCATATCGGCCAAAGATAAAAGGCCTGCGTTGTCCATGATATCCTTGCCCTGAGCGTCGTAGAAGGCCTGCGGTACGCCCTGTGCCGGAGCGATACCGCCGGTGGCAAGTCCGCCGCCGCTCTGGATGATTGCACCGGCCATCATGTCACGGGACATGGGAGAAACCAGCAGATTTTTCACGCTCATTGCGCCTGCGCTCTGGCCGAAGACTGTAATGCGTGAAGGATCCCCGCCGAAAGCCTCGATATTGTCGCGCACCCACTGCAGGGCCGCAATCTGGTCCATGAGGCCGTAGTTGCCGCTCTGGCCCTGTTCGGCTGTGAGTTCCGGATGCGAAAGGAATCCAAGAGCTCCCATCCGGTAGTTGATAGTAACCAGAATTACACCGCGGTTAATTCCGCGTTTCATCCACTCGTCACCATCCATTGTAACCTCATAGCCATAACCGTTCTGGAATGCTCCGCCATGAATCCATAAGGCTACAGGCAGGTTTTTTGCCTGGACAGGGGCCCAAACATTCAGGTACAGGCAGTCCTCGCTTTGCTCTGGCGTACCTTCCCAATAGAATTCATCGCCATAAAAGGTTCCAGGTGCATTCCCGGCCTGCGGAGCAATGGGGCCGAAGGTATCGCAAATCCTTACGCCCTCCCAGGGCTCTACAGGCTGAGGTGCCTTCCAGCGCAGTTCGCCAACCGGTGGCGCTGCATACGGGATGCCTTTATAAATCACAACACCAGGGAGTTCGGAAGGAACGCCTTGAATCTTTCCGCCGGTCACTGTAAGGAATGGCATTGTAGGAGTACAGGAAAGCAGCGCGCAGGTTGCAAAAAAAATCGCTCTCTTTTTCATATTTGCAAAGATAGCGATTTTTG
>JAGCWB010000189.1 GCA_017962065.1 Bacteroidales bacterium | reverse complement strand
GGATAAGTGCAAGTTTGGGGCGCTGGAGTACAAGTATGCGTGGAAGAAAGAGATTCCCGGTCAAGCCGGGAATGACAAAACCGTCACGCCCGACTCTGATCGGGCGTCTGGGCGGCGGGCGATGATTGCCGGCACCGTGGCGGTTGTGGGCGCAGCGGCCCTGAAGGGCGTGGAAGCACGGGCGCAGAAGGCTGTGACTAAGATGGACGGTGGGTTTGCCGATGTTCTGCCTAAGCAGGCGCCTCAGCGCACAATACCCATCACTCCTCCCGGCTCAATTAACGCAAAGCGCTTCCATCAGCACTGCACTGCTTGCCAGCTTTGCGTGGCGGCTTGCCCTAACAATGTGCTGCGGCCGTCGTCACGTCCGGAGCACTTCATGCAGCCGGAACTTAGCTTTGAAAAAGGCTGGTGCCGTCCGGAATGCACCAAATGCTCCCAGGTTTGCCCCAGCAGCGCAATAAGCGAAATAACCAGGGAAGAAAAAACCGAATACCATCTTGGCACCTCAAGGGTGAACCTTGAAACATGCTTGTCGGCCAGCGGAACCACCCACTGCGGCAAATGCGCGCAGATTTGCCCCACCGGCGCCATACACATGGTAATAAACGAAGAAAACGGCAATCGCTATCCTGTTGTGGTAGAAGAGATTTGCATAGGCTGCGGCGCCTGCGAATTCTACTGCCCGGTACGTCCTGTAAGCGCAATAACCATTAACGGAAGGTTCCAACACGTGTAAGCTATGGAAAGAAGAGAATTCATAAAATTATCCGGAGCTGCGGTGCTGGCCGCCGCCTGTGCGCCCAATATCAAGAAGTCATCGGCCGATGATTCCCCGGAGCAGATGGCCCTTAGGGAAAATCCGGTTAACGGCGACAAAGTATCCCTAATCGGCTTTGGCTGCATGCGCTGGCCCATGATCAAGGACTCTGACGGCAAGGATATTATTGACCAGGAGGCCGTCAACGAGATGGTGGACTATGCAATCGAGCACGGCATAAACTACTTTGACACGTCACCCGTATATCTGCAGGGCCAGAGCGAAAAGGCCGCAGGCATTGCCTTAAGCCGCCATCCGCGTGAGAAGTATTTCATAGCCACCAAGCTTTCCAACTTCGGGGACCAGTCCCCGGAGGGCTCCAAGCAGATGTACTACAATTCGTTCAAGCAGCTGCAAACCGACTACTTCGACTACTATCTTCTGCATTCAATTGGCCGGGGCGGAAAAGAAGCTTTTAACAAGAGGTACATAGAAAATGGCCTGTGGGAGTTCCTGCAGGGCGAAAAAGCTGCCGGACGCATCCGCAACCTTGGTTTCAGCTTCCACGGCTCACCGGAAGAGTTCAAGTTTTTCATGGAAGAATACGACGCAGGCCGCCTGGTGTGGGACTTTGTGCAGATAGAAATGAACTATGTTGACTGGACACATGCCGATGGAGTTCGCAACGCCAACGCCGACTTCCTGTATGCCGAACTTGAAAAAAGAGGCATTCCAATCGTAATCATGGAGCCCCTTCTTGGAGGCCGATTGGCAAAGATACCGGAAAACATCGCTACCCAGATGAAGGCAAGGGAACCGGAAAAGAGCGTGGCCTCGTGGGCCTTCCGCTTCTGCGGCACCTATCCCGGAGTCCTGTGCATTCTTTCCGGCATGACATCCATGGATCCGCTCATGGAGAACGTGCAGACTTTCAGCCATTTCCAAGCCCTCACGGAAGAAGAACTGGAGTTCCTGGAGCAGATGGCAACCCAGATGATGGAATATCCCCTAATCAACTGCACCAACTGCAAATACTGCATGCCGTGTCCCTGGGGCATTGACATTCCCGGCATATTCCATCACTACAACAAGGCCATCACGGAAGGTACCTACGCCCAAAGCATGTCCCAGAAAGATTACGCAAAGCTCAAAAAGCAGTATCTGGTAAGCTACAACAGGGCCATTCCCACCGTAAGGCAGGCCGACCATTGCATAAGCTGCGGCGAATGCCTCAGCCACTGCCCCCAAAGCATAGAAATACCGGGCCAACTCCGAAGAATCGCCCGGTATATCGAAGACCTTAAACAGGACTTGCTGGATTAGCTCTTTATAAGAGTGCTCTTGTAGGTATTCCCGTTATAGGTGATTGACAGAGTATATCGGCCCGGTGCCAGCGTGGACAGATCCAGCTGCGCCGGGTTATATACATCGGCCTGAATCTCAGACTTATAAACGCACACGCCGGTGGAACTGTAAATGTTGATTTCCACTTTGGTGGGCTCGTCGGCTTCTATGCCGATGGTAAGGCTCTTGGAAACCACCGTCTGGCTTATGTGCACAGGGTTGGAGGCATCGGTCACCGCCAGGAGGAAAGAAACCGAAACATGCTCTCCACGGGCGTCGCTTGCCGTAATTGTAACCTCCGTCACGCCCCAGGCCGATGAGTACAGGAAAACCTGATTACCTTTCACCGACACCGATGCAACGTTAGGATCGTCCACCGTGGCGGACATTGAAAGCACCTCACCGTCGGCATCGGCAAAGATTTCATCGGCCAAAAGAGTTGTGGCCGATACCAGCTGCCTGTGATGGATATTCTCCGGAACTTTGATTACCTCAGGTGCATGGTTGGGCAGAATGGTATATTCCATCGACGCGGATCCTTCCTTGCCCGATGTATAGCTTACAGCAGTGAAAACTGCATTGTATGTGCCTGGAGAAGCCTTCAGCGCCTCAATGGTTACAACGCCGGTTTCCGGGTCGAAGCTCAAGGCCTTGGAGCCGGGAGCGGTGCAAGACACGGCCGATCCAACGGTGGAAGTAACGGTTATATTCGATATGCTCTGGTGCGATTTAAGGGTAACCTGCTCATGGGAAATAAAAACTTCCGGCGCCGGTTCAACGGGAGGCTGACCGCCACCCGGCTCATAATGCTCCACGCCATATTCAAACGACGCCATGGCATCGATCTTTTTGCCGATAGGGGCTCTTCCGCCAATCACATCGCCAAGGCCGGAGAAAAGAATGTCCCTGCAATCATCGGCCGTAAATCCCTCCTGCCCGAAGTACGAGATTATCAGCGCGGCAACACCGCTCACGTGCGGGCAGGCCATTGAAGTGCCCACCCATCCGTAACCTTCATATCCCGTTGCCGACAGCACGGAAGGAACCGTACTCCAAATCATATCGTTCTGCGACGTGGCTCCGCCGCCAGGAGCGGCAATATCAACCCAGTCGCCATAGTTTGAATACGATGCCTTGGAGCCGTTATCCCTGAAAGAACCAACCGCAATCACGGGTTCATACGTACTGATGACATCCCAATTTATGTCTTCATTTCCGGCGGCAAAGATAACCAGGCCGCCTTTCATGGGAGAATCGGCCTTCTGGTTGCCGTCCGCGTCGCATCCGGCATATTTTATAAAGTAATCTATCGCAGCCTTTACCTCCGGGATGCTGTTTATATCCCAGCTTCTAAAGGCTTCCAGCTCTTCGGGCGAAATATAGCCGTCAGGTTCTCCGTCCAGGCAGCCGTCGGCCGAATAGCCCCAGCTATTCTGCGAGATAAGGGCTCCATGGTCGGCCCCCCATTTAATGGCCTGGGCCGTATGATAATCGTCGGCGCCACTGTTGCCGGAGAATATTGCGCAGGACTGAAGCCTTACACCGGGGATACCGGCGGCGAAATTGCCTCCGGCTATGCTGCTTACGCCTGTTCCGTTGTTATTTACGGCCGATATTGTGCCTGCAACGTGGGTTCCATGGCCAATATCGCCATCTCCGTGCATTGGACGGATGGTAAGGTCGTAGCTGTCCCTTGCAAAATTGTATCCCGTATGGCCTTCCGAATCCATCCAAAGGTTGTCGATAAGGTCCGGATGGGTAGGGTCCACGGGCTCGTCCACCACACTCACCGTCACTTTGTCGGAACCGTATGTGTACATGTTCCATACTCCGTTCACGTTGATATCGGCATTGTCGTAGTTCCTGTTCACAAAGTGCCACTGATTGGGGAAGTAAGGGTCGTTGAATCCCCTCAGGCTTATCTTCCTGGGACCGCGGGCCGATATTACGCCGGGCACGGCGGAAAAACTGTCCTGAGCCTTTGTCACAGGGACATCTTCCGCCACCTTTACATGATAAAAACGGTGCAGACCTTCCCTTCTGGTGCGCTCCTCGTACTTACCGGCAAAGGGGAAAACCCTCTCCAGGCTTTCCACGCCAAGATCCATCATCACGGCATTCAGATCGGCCGATTTGGTTACGGTAATTCCCTGATTTGCAGCTTCTTCCACAAGAGCCACAAGGGAGTTGTCGAACTCTACGGTGAGTATGTTGCCGGTGTATGCCGAAACAGGCTCCGATTGATTCGGAGCCTGCTCTTTGACGGGATTTTGCACCGTACAGGCTGCAGCCAGAAAGGCTGCAAGCAAGTACTTAGCGGAGTTTCTTATAACCATAACGGGCCTCTTCACCAAGCTCGATTTCGATACGCATAAGGCGGTTGTACTTGGCGATACGGTCTGTACGGGACAGGGAACCGGTCTTGATCTGGCCGCTGTTGGTTGCAACTGCGATATCGGCAATGGTGGTGTCCTCGGTTTCGCCTGAACGGTGGCTGGTAACGGTGGTGTAGCCGTGACGGTGAGCCATCTCAATGGCATCCAGGGTCTCGGTGAGGGAACCAATCTGGTTAACCTTGATGAGGATGGAGTTACCTGCACCCATCTCGATACCCTTCTGGAGGTACTTCACGTTGGTAACGAAGAGGTCGTCGCCTACAAGCTGACAACGGTCGCCGAAGCGCTGTGTGAGTTTTACCCAGTTCTCCCAGTCGTTCTCATCAAGTCCGTCCTCGATAGAATCGATAGGATACTTGGTGATGAGCTGTTCGAGATAGTCAATCTGCTGCTCTGCAGTGAGCTTCTTGCCGTTAGGGTCCTTCTGCTTACCGTTCTTGAGTTGCTTATAGTCATAGAAATACTGACCGTTCTCAACTACAGAGAACTCACTTGAAGCGCAATCCATTGCAATCTTCACATCCTTTCCAGGCTCATAGCCAGCATCCTTGATAGCCTGACAGATAGAGTCGAGGGCATCCTCAACACCGTCAAGAGCTGGAGCGAAACCGCCCTCATCGCCTACAGCAGTAGAGAGGCCGCGCTTCTTCAGCAGTTTTGCAAGGTTATGGAACACCTCTGCACCCATACGCACAGCTTCCTTGATAGATGGAGCGCCTACAGGACGGATCATGAACTCCTGGAAAGCGATAGGAGCATCAGAGTGTGCACCGCCATTGATGATGTTCATCATTGGAACTGGCAAGGTATAGGCATTAGCACCGCCGATATAACGGTAGAGAGGGATGTTGAGTGCCTTTGCAGCAGCCTGAGCCACAGCGAGAGAAACACCGAGTATAGCATTTGCACCAAGACGGCTCTTTGTTGGAGTACCGTCAAGAGCCAGCATCT
>JAGCWB010000188.1 GCA_017962065.1 Bacteroidales bacterium | reverse complement strand
TCCTGAGCCGTCATATAATACAAAACCATCGCCAGACGACTTGGTCTGAATGGGATAAACCGGGTTAGCCAAATAGGAGCAATACTCTTCACTGTCAAGCGATCCGGAATCGGCAACCATCAATAATCGGGCCGAAATCCTGTCATCTGCTGCCAGAATCGCATATCCACTATTATTTTGGAAATTAACAATATATATCAATTCGTCGCAGTCAGTTGTCTCTTGAACAGAGGTGCTCTTCGTGACCAATGCAACGTCGCTGGCTCTGACTATTGAGGTTTCGCCAGGCACTCTAATGGGCTTATTTGTGCTTTTTACATTCGCATCACTCTCCTCTTCTAAAAACTGATTTAATGTCTCTAGAGCATCATTAAGTGGAATTAGGTGATGGTTAGTATTTGATAATTCCTCTACTATCGGTTGCTGTGTTTCTTGGCGAGAACATCCAAGAGAAAGTATAATAATCGCGCCAAAAGCAAGAATAATTTTTTTCATACGTATATAATCTAAATTATGAACTCTCCATAATACACCCGGCCATCGGCCAAGGTGAAAGTGATGGTCCAGAAGCCGGAAGTTGAACTGATGGGAAGGACATCGGATCCATTTCCGGAAACGGAGTACTGGTAGGTGCTGCCGGTGGTGGTGTTTTCGATATCCACCGTTACGCTCTCGCCCGCGTTACGCAGGTAAACATCAATGGTGAACATCTCGGTGTCCAGAAAGGCTTCAATGGTGGTTGAACTGCGGGGGGCACCAATTGGATTGATTGGGACCTGTGATATGATAATCGGAGTGTCCCTTTTTTGAGAAAAACTTGCGAACGTTTGTGTCGCAGGTAAGGCCATTAGGACAATGGCCAAGACAAAATAAGAAATGTGTTTCATTTGTGTTTATTTTTAGAAATTAGCATTGCAAAGTTCTTATCATTTTATCAAATCAGCCCAAAAATCTGGTAACAAATATTTAAATCTAACATATTGATTATTAAACAGTCCCGCTTTTTTCTGGGTAACAATTATGTATGACTATGGCTTTTTAAATCATTTATGTTTACTTTTGAAGATAAAATAGTGCTTATGAAACCTTTCCATCGCGTGGTGTTAGCTGCGGTTATATTTGTGTCCTGCCAGTCGAATGTTTCAAAAGATTTGGATAAAATCGAAACTGTTCTTTGGCAAAAACCGGACAGCGCTTTGTTGTATTTGCAGTCCATTGACACTACTAAGTTGGTAACCAAAAGAAACCAGGCTCATTATGCACTTCTTATGAGTGCAGCTATGGATAAGAATTACATTGACGTTACATCAGATGAACTGATTCAGAAAGCCGTAAATTATTACTCTGTCAGAAATGATTCATATCATAAAATGCTGGCATGGTACTATGATGGAATTGTGCTAAAAAACGCCGGACAATTTAGCGCTTCAATAGTTGCGTTTGAGAAAGCCGAAAACGAGACGCTGCTTTTGGGTGATTCTTTTCAGCATGGATTAATCCTAAGGAATAAGGCCGAAGTATTCAGTTCCTGCCTCAACGACAAAGAGGCTATCGACTGTTGTAAAAAAGCAGTTCTCTGTTTTGAGAAGGCCGATGCAGTTAATTATCAATCATACGCGGAACTTTCCCTTGCTATAGCTTACGCTAACGATAAAAAATTTGAATCGGCCGATAGCTTGCTTACATCATTGCTAGAAAGATATCCGGAAGACCAGAATTTGGTTAGCCAATGTCTTGCCAGAAAAGCTGCGACCCTTGTAAATATGGATTCAAATCCTGAAACTGTGATTGACTATTATCGGCAAATACCTCCGATATATTTCAGTTTTCTTGATTATTCGTATTATGCTATTGCATTTGAGATGTTAGGAGCAAAAGACAGTTCAAACCGGTGGATTAAGGAGGCGTATTCAAAGTGCAAAAACCGTGAGGATACTGCAACAGTGGACTATATGAAATCCGGAATTGCATTGCGAAGGGGTTCTTATAAAGAGGCGTACCATTTGGTAAAGAACGCCTCTGATGTCCAAGACTCTTTGTGTAGGGCGCTGTTATATGAGTCTGTAAGCAGTGCACAGCGGGATTACTATAAGGCCGAGACTCTAAGGCAGGAAGAGCAGTTGAATAATATTCGTTTTCAAAGATTTCTGGCGGGGATTATCGGCCTCCTGATTATCCTAAGCGCCGTTTTACTATTTATAAACTATTCCCGGAAAAAGGACAAGGAATTACAGGAGCAAATAAGCCGATTGGCAATCAAAGATAAAGAGCTTACACAAAAAAACAAAACCGCCGCCCACCTGCTGGGAAGCCTGTTGAGTGCACGAATTGAAAACATAGATGTACTGGCACAGGCATACTTCAATTCTGACGACCAAAGTGAAAAAGAAGCCTTGTTCAAGCAGATCAAAGATAATGTTGCTTCGCTTCGGGAAAACCCGGAAATATTCGTTGCGCTTGAGAACGACCTTAACAACTTTTGCGATGGTATAATGCTGAAACTCCGTGCACAGGTTCCAAGAATCAAGGGAGCAAACCTACGCATCATAACGCTTTTCTTTGCTGGCTTCTCCTACGACATTGTGCACCTGATAATGAACAGTATGTCCGTAAACAGTCTTAAGATGGCCAGGTCTCGTTTTAGAAAAGAAATCACAGCAGCGCAGGCTCCAGACGAAGCATTTTTCCTAAAAATGTTGGAAATAAAACAGTAATCCCTGGTTACTAAATCGTTAGCGCCGAGGTGGCTGATTTATGGTAAGAGCATAAAGCGGCCACTGGAGAACACAAATGTGTGAGGTGTTTTTTGCTAAAGTCTAATCTCCTGCAGCCGCTGGAGGATACCATAAATACGTGGACTATTATGTCCATGCAACGACCCACCAGCAAGAGGGTAAGAGACAGGGATATAGCCCACGTAAAGTGCGCTATTCGTGCTTGGACATTATCCTGCCTCTTTAAAAAATTGCTGGTTTTCGTTGCAGCAGGAATAGAAATATGTCTTTTTAGTTGAGTTGCGACAAATATAACCACCTATTTCGAAAAAAACAAAAAAAAGACAGACTGTGATGTGTTTTGTTTCTCCCAAAATAAGCGTATTTTTGTAGTGTTATGGCAACGAGTTTGAAAAAGACAAAGTCCGTGTGGTTCTGTTCCAACTGCGGCAATGAGTATTCAAAGTGGATGGGCCGATGCCCCGCGTGCGGGGAGTGTAACACCATGGTGGAAAAAGAGGTGGTAACCGGCGGAAAAAAGGCGCCCATGCAGGTGCCTGGCGAAAGCCGCAGGCCGATGCCGCTGAAAGAAGTGTCCACCACGCAGGAAGACCGCATTTCTTTAGGTAGTGCAGAAGTAGACCGTCTGCTTGGCGGCGGCATAGTTAAAGGTTCGCTGGTGCTCATGGGCGGCGAGCCCGGTATCGGCAAAAGTACGCTTTCGCTGCAACTGCCCCTCCATCGCCCCGAACTCAAAACGCTCTACGTCACCGGCGAGGAAAGTGTAAAGCAGGTAAAAATGCGTGCCGATCGTCTTGGCGGCGATGCCTCCAACTGCCTCATCTACAGTGAGACAGATATGAGCGCCATCCTGGAACAGGCTCAAGAAGTGGCTCCGGACCTGGTGATTGTGGACTCGGTGCAGACAATGTACTGCCAGCACGTGGATTCAACCGCCGGCAGCGTGAGCCAGATAAAAGACGTGGCCGCGCAGCTGCTTCGCTTTGCAAAATCCAGCGGCATTCCGGTAATCCTCATAGGCCATATTACCAAAGAAGGCACCATTGCCGGGCCGAAGATACTGGAACATATTGTGGACGTGGTCCTGCAGTTCGAAGGGGAGAACAGGGGAGCATACAGGGTGCTCCGCAGCATAGAGAACCGCTTTGGCTCAACGGCCGTACTGGCGGTCTTCGAGATGACCGGCGCCGGCCTGAGAGAAGTTGCCAACCCGTCGGAAATGCTAATTCCTATGCACGAGGAAGGCCTCAGCGGCACAGCCATATCGGCCATGCTGGACGGCAACCGGCCGTTCCTTTTCGAGGTGCAGGCCCTGGTGTCAAGCGCTGTTTACGGAACCGCGCAGCGCAGCGCCACCGGCTTTGACGTGCGTCGCCTGAATATGCTCCTTGCAGTGCTGGAACGCCGTGCCGGCTTCAAGCTGGGCCAGAAAGACGTTTTCCTTAATATGGCCGGCGGCCTTCGGATTACAGACCCCGCCTGCGACCTTGCCGTCATCTGCGCCGTTCTCTCCTCAAACTTCGACTATCCCATTCCGGCCGATGTATGCTTTGCCGGAGAAGTTGGCCTCAGTGGCGAAATCCGCCCCGTTTCCCAGGCCTCCCGCCGCGCCGTGGAGGCCGCCCGCGTGGGCTTCAAACGCATCTTCGTAAGCTCCTACACCCACTTCGACCAAAAGCCCCAAGGCATAGAGGTGGTAAAAGTAGCCGACATCCCGGCCCTGGTAAGAGCGTTGTTTAAATAAACGACGCCGCATCCCGCATTTTAGGCTGATTTTGAGGGATCGGAGGTCGCAACGACGCGCGAAACCGCAAAAATGGCCAAAAATGAGGGATGGCGCGTTGCGGAGGTGCTGGCCGATTTCATGAGCGACGTGTGGGTAAGCTTTGCCAAGGACGGCAAGCCCGATGTGAAAAAGTTCCACTGGGAGCCCTACAACCCCGAAACCAAGCCAATGGTGGTATTTAACGACAAAACTGTCACCGTACACGCCGGTGACAGCTTCTTTGACGATATGGCCGCCTACAAAGCCCAGTACTGGAAGTTCCGCCAGCCCTGGTGGTAGTGGCTATTTCAGCTCAAACTTGTGCGTGGTGTCGTAGTCGTTCCAGTTGCGGAGGGCAAGGGTGATGTTCTTCTGGTCGTAGACGCTGCTGTACTGGGTGTCTTCCACTTTTCCGTTATCTAGCTGCAGGTCTTTCCAGTGGACCAGTGAGAGGCACTCCTGGGCCTGGTCGAAGGTGAGGGTGCCGGTATGCTCGCGTAGGTAGTTTCCAGCAGTTTCGTAGCGCCACCAGCTCTTGCTGCGGGGGTTGCCAACTGCGGGATCGGGCTCGGTAGTGAAGTATTTGTCCGAGAGCAGGTGGTTGGTTACCAGCATGCAGTTCTCTCCTTCGGCCTTGCGCACAATCATCGTCTTCCAGCCGTCTTCCTTGTCGAATTCTACCACGGCGCAGTTGCCGGAGGCATCGGCAATCATATAGTGATAACCGCTTCCAACGGCTGCATCGTGACGCACATCCACGTTCTCAAGCAGAGTCAGTGCCTCGTCCACAGTAGCGCAGCGGTCCAGCCACAGGCGCATGATGATGGTTGTTCCAACATCGTGCTTCTCAGTGTCCTGCTGTGATGCCTGTTTGGGAAGGGCCATAATGGAAGTGCACAGTCCTTTCTCGTTAACTCCGTCCACGGGGGCGTAGATTGCAGCCAGGCAGCTAAGTTTCTTCAGGAAAGAATCCGGCAGTTTCTCCAGCGAATAGCCAAAGTGCGACATATCGCTGCAGGCGATGGATGCATAGCCATCCTTGGGATGGGAGATGGTCACCATCGTAGGATTCTTGAAATAGTCGTAGTTTCGGCCGTAGTAAAAGCCTTCTCCATCGGCCTTCAGGGCCTGGAAAGATGTGCAGTTGAAGGTGTTCATCTTGCCGTTTTCATCGGCCACCTGTGCGCTCTTTATCTTAATGGGAAGGCCTTTGCCGATCTTGCTTATCACATAATCCAGCAGTTCGCCGTTCTCGTCTATGTCCAGCTCAATCAGCTCGTCCAGGTCATAGGTAAGCTTATATTCCATCTTATAGAGGTACGGATTGCCCGCAACCGAAGCAACGGACCTGATACTGGCAATTTCGCCTCTCCAAATAAGGCCGATAGTAATTGCAAGGATGGCAATAATGCCGATAATCCAAAGGATGACTTTTTTCATATACGGAACTATTTAAATGTCAATTGTACGAACGAGTCCAGATTCCTTCTCCAGGCCGTCCACCAGGAAGGTGTAGGTGTATAGTTCGGGTTCGGGGGGGTTATGGACCAGACTCCTTCCGCATCCTGCTGCATAGGAACGGGCCGATATCCCGTCCAAGAGGCCATAAGGCTCGCCTGACGGGCTTTAGGAGCCCGGTAGCGTAGCGTGAGGCCTTCCTCGGAGAGTTCCGGGGATTGCACTGGAGGACGGAATAGGAGCGATGTCATTTCCTGAGAGCTTGCGCTGAATGCCGTCACAACGGTAAGGAGGGCAAGGACTATAAGGCGTTTCATAAGCAGTTAATTAAGAGCTTTACAAATATACTAAAAATCACTATATTTGCTTTAACATAAGTCTAAGGAATCACAATGAAAAAGTATCTGTTAGCCCTTGCCGCTTTGGCGCTGGTTTTCACGGCGGCGGCAAAAGGTCCCCAAAAGTATCAGCTGGATGCGCCGGAAGGCGGTCTTCTGGTGACGGTAACGGTAGATGGCAGCATCATGCTGGATGTGGCCAGGGACGGAAAAACCCTTGTGGCCCTGTCGGAGATCGGCATTGAACTGGAGGGTATCCAAACGGGTACCAAGGTCACCAAGGTAAAACGCGGCAGCGTGGATGTCACGGTTCCCGCCATTGTCTATACAAAGTCGCATGTGCGGGACCGTTATAACGCCATGACGCTGACATTCAAGGGTTTCAATCTGGAGGTAAGGGCGTATGAGGAGGGCGTTGCATACCGTTTTGTCCCTACTGTAAAGGGTGCCTTCAAAGTGGCGGGAGAAAAGGTGCTTTTCAACTTCCCGGAGGACGCAACGGCCTGGATTCCGTATGTGGATCCGCAGTATAAGGACCATTTCCAGAGCTCATGCGAAAGCCTTTACACGGTAAGTCCCCTGAGCGGCTGGGATGGAGATCACCTGTCCCTTCTTCCCCTGCTCGTACAGTCCGGCGGTGAAAAACTCCTCTTCACAGAATCCGGCCTTACCAACTATCCCGGCATGTACTTTAAAGGCCGGGGAATGGGCCTGGAGGGCGTTTTTGCACCCTATCCTGCCAAGACGGAGCATGGCGGTCACAACATGCTGCAGCAAGTAGTTACCGCAAGGGAAAACTATATAGCGCGTTTTGACAAAGCGGAACCTCTTCCCTGGCGCGTGGTAATTGCCACAAAGGATGACACCGGCCTTTTATCGGCCGATCTTCCCTGGCTCCTTGGAGAAGCCCCGGAAGGAGACTTCAGCTGGGTGAAACCCGGAAAAGTCGCCTGGGACTGGTGGAACGGCTGGAACCTGTATAACGTCCCCTTCAAGGCGGGAATAAACAACGACACATATAAGTACTATATAGACTTCGCCGCGTCCAAAGGCATCGAGTACGTGATTCTTGACGAGGGCTGGGCGGTGAACAAGAAGGCCGATCTGTTCCAGGTGGTGCCTGAGATAAACCTTGAGGAACTTGTGAATTACGGCAAGGAAAGGGGAGTGGGGATTATCCTCTGGGCCGGCTACTGGGCCTTTGACAGGGACATGGAAAAGGCCTGCAAGGTTTATTCGGAGATGGGCGTGAAAGGCTTCAAGGTGGATTTCATGAACCGCGACGACCAGCCCATGATAAAGTTCTACCAGCGTGCGGCGGAAATGTGTGCAAAGTATAAGCTGATGGTGGACTTCCACGGCTCCTCCAAGCCTGCGGGTCTCCAGCGCACGTATCCCAACGTTGTCAATTACGAGGGTGTGTTCGGCCTTGAAAACATGAAATGGGCCGATGAAAACACAGACATGGTCACCCACGATGTTTCCCTGCCGTTCATCCGCAATGCAGTTGGTCCCATGGACTACACCCAGGGTGCAATGAGGAATGCCGGGCGCACTTCCTATCATCCGGACTATTATGAACCCATGAGCCAGGGAACGCGCGTACGCCAGCTGGCCGAATACACCGTTTTCTTTGCCCCTTTCACCATGCTCTGCGACAGCCCTTCCAACTATATTCGTGAGTCCGAATGCGTAGAGTTCATCGCATCTGTTCCAACCGTTTGGGACCAGACCATAGCCCTTGGCGGAAAGATTGGAGATTACGTTGCAATAGCACGCCGCAGCGGGGAAGAGTGGTTTATCGGCGCCCTTACCGATTGGGAGCCCCGCACTATCGAACTGGACTTTAGCTTCCTATCGGAAGGCTCTTATGAGATGGAAATTTTTGCCGATGGTCCCAACGCCCTCAAGGCCGCAAGGGACTACAGCCATACCCGTATGCCCCTTCCGCATAATCGCGAGCTGTCCATAACCCTGGCCCCCGGCGGCGGCTGGACCGCCCGCATAGTCCCAAACTGAACCCCTTGTCATTCTGAGCACTTCCCCTTGTCATTCTGAACAAAGTGAAGAATCTACTTGAATTCAAATAAAATTGCTATCTTTGCATCTGTAAAAGCTATTCGATATGAATCTTAGAGACATTAAAAAGGACATTCAGTATGTGATTGGCGCTTTTATCGATGATTGCGCACTGTTTCTGAACATTAACCCCGGCAAGAACGCAGAGGAAATCACCGGCCTCATCGACAAAGCCGTGGATCTGTATAACGATCTTAGGGACAAGGTTGTCTCCGCTCCCAAGGAGGAAACCAAGAAGTACTTCAGCGAAATCAGCAAAGAACTTCTGGAAAAGACCGATGCCCTGTACGACGAACTCAGCGCCGCAGTAAAGAAAGGCCTGGGCAAATAATACGCTTTAGGTGCGGGAGGTGTCCATGATTTTGGGACACTACCGTCAAAAAAGGCCGATTTTGCCGGAGGTGTCCCATTTTTCGGGACACCTCCGGCACTTTGTAAGCATTTTCCGAAAATTTGTAACTTTGCAAAAAAGCTAAATGTTATGGATATCAGGATTGGTAACGGATACGATGTGCATGCGCTGGCACCAGGCCTTCCTATGTGGCTTGGGGGCGTGCAGATACCTTCGGAAAACGGCTTTGTGGCGCACTCGGACGGGGATGTGGCAATTCACGCGCTGTGCGATGCGCTGCTGGGATGCCTGGCGCTGGGGGATATCGGCCATCTTTTTCCTGATACCGATGCAAAGTGGAAGGGCGTGGATTCCAAATTGCTTCTAAAAGAAGTGGTGGACCTGGTCCACAGCAAAGGCTACAAAATCAGTAATGCCGATATAACCATAGCCCTCCAGAAGCCCAAGCTGGCCCTGCACATTGCCACAATGCGCGCTACCATGGCTCCCATCTTGGGCGTAACGGAAGACAGAGTCTCGGTAAAAGCCACCACAACGGAGCATTTAGGTTTCGTAGGGCGCTGTGAAGGCTGTCAGGTTTGGGCCACGGCCCTTATCATAAGTGCATAAAAAAACCCGGGCACATGAGGCTCGGGTTTGAATTTTCAAGAAGAAATAAACTACTTGAGAGCGTCTTTAACTGCCTCGGTAGCGTCGTTGACGGCCTTAACGGTTGCGTCTTCAACAGCTTCCTTAACTTCACCGGCTGCATTCTCAACAGCTTCCTGGAGTTCGGACTTTTCTTCGCAGCATTCTTTCTCGCATTTGCCTTCGCACTGCTCGGTGCACTCACCTTCGCATGCTTCCTCGGCTTTCTTGTTGTTGTTGCACTGGCAACTTACAGCGGCGACCATCATGGCCACAACGGCTGCAGACATAAATACTTTTTTCATAGCGCTAATAAATTATAACTAACCTTTCGATTTCGCCCGCAAATGTAGTTGATATTTTTGACAATGCAAAGAATATCACAAATTTTTTAATATCTAGAAATTAAAGGTATAGCCCAATCCAAGGCTTACTCGGAACACATCTACATACTGGGCGCCAAAGAATTTTGTGCCTTTTTTGTTGGTGTCAATTTCGTAGTCGGAGCAATAATCAAGCAGCACAAAAGGCGCCAGGGTGTGGTGTTTTCCTATGTTCCAGTCGGCCTTTATGCATCCGCGGTAACGATTATTATATACGTGCGTATAACCGGCAGGGGTGTATTTGTTATAGCTTTTTCCGTCGTCGTCATTTGTCGCCTCGTAACTGCCCCAGGGACCATTCAATGCCGTACGCACCTCAAAATACACCGAAGGCTCAAAAGCCTTCCATCTGCGGTATTTTGCATACACCCTGCTCTTGAGTGCCAATGCGTTAGGCGTTTCCTGATAAACGTTGAAATCGCCGGTTCGGTGAGTAAGCTGCAGCCTTTCCTTAATACCAAGCTGGAAGTCTCCAAGGTTCACATGACCGTTGATATCAAAGTAAAAGCGGTGCCTGGGATTCCAAAATCCGGTATAGGTGGTGGTATTGTCGTCAACCGTAATTTCCTTGTTCACCTTATATGGGTTGATATTGACATACCCAACGCCAAGTTTAAGATATTTAATGGGCTTATAAGACAGGCCCACGGTGGTTCGCAAAGAGCCGATGGAAGAAAAACCGTCGCCGGAGCGAAGTTCTTCCGACACATTGATATGGAAGCCTTTGGCAATCTTATAATCAACGCCCACGGAGGCCCTGCCGGCAACGGCCGTAGATGCCTGCGCATGTGCAAGAACGGGCATGAGCAGCACCGCCAGTGCAAAAACAAACTTTTTCATCATTCAACGTAATCTTTGGCCCGGGTGATGTTATTCACCGAATTGTTCTCACCTTTGGGCAGGTTGTAATACACTTTGATAAAGGCCGAATCCTAAAGGAAATCAACATGGCCGATTTCCACGTTCTCCACCTTCACGCCAAGCCTCTTCTCAAGATCGGCAACAAGTTCGGCCCTCTTTTCAGGGACAATAAGTTCGATGCGGTCGTAAAGGACCAGCTTGGACGTGACATGCTTGACCAGGCTGTCGCTCTCCAGAACCCATACCAGCAGAATCACCAGCAGATTAACCAACGCCATAACCGCAACGCTGCCCCAGCTGATTGCATAGTGCGGGTTAGTGCTCAAGTCCACCACCTGATACACCGGCGCAAGGCCGTTCACCGCCGCCAGGGCAATGATAACGAACAGGTAAGTCATCTCCCTGATGGGCACGGTTTCCGTACGGTAACGGATAACCCCGAAGATGGCAAACAGGCCCAGGGTAAGTCCCACGCCCACCTCTACGTTGCCCATGATGTAAAGCAGCGTGAGCATGGCCGATGAAAACACCATGAAGGTAAAGTAGTAGTCCCGGCGCTTGCTCTTCTTGTAATAGAAGCAGTGCACCAGAATCCAGCACACCAGCAAGTTAATACCAAAGCGGATTCCCAGTTCGGCCACCTTCTGGCCGGTAGTCATCATGGCATCGGTGATTGTTTGCACGTCCAGCAGCATGTCGTCGTTAACGTCAACGTTGCCAAAGGCGGCAAGGTCGTCCTGCACAAAGCGCAGCAGTTTGTCTATAATCATATGGTTACAAGTTTATTTCCAATTGTTTTCTCTATGGCTCTAACCTTTTCCTTAAATCTGCCGGTCTTGGCAAGGGGATTGGTAAGGGTGATGGCTATGCAGTATTTGCTAACTCGCACAGGCTTTACCCTAAGGTCCAGAAGTATGTTTTTCATCTGGCTGGCCGCACGTCCGTCCTGCTTGAGTTCGATAATCACCGCATCCTGGAGGGAAACCCCAAGCCGGGTCCTGTAATTCCGGAACATAAGGCAGGTGTCTATGGTAAGCCGCTCGGTGAGATCCTTGTTCACCAGCGTAATGCGTTGGAAGGCGGTCCGGGCCGATGGCGTAAGCTCATCGGCCGTAAACCAGGAATGTCCTGCCAGGAATTCGCAGGCCGGGATATCGGCCTTGAAATCAAGCATTTCCGAATCCTGAATTCTTATCCTCTTTTTCTTTGTGCGGCCTTTGTTGTTCTTTCGTTTTATCTCCAGGAAGGCGGCGCCGGAGTTCACATATTCCCTTGTGCGCACCTTCTGCCTTACCAGACGCCTGTTATGATGGTCGTAGAACATCTTAAGGCCGGGTGTGTCATAATACACCGAGTCGTAAGGGCTTATGCGCATTCCTTGCGTCACCAGCACCCTGTATCCGGCATCGGCCGCCTTGGAAAGAATCTTGAGCAGCGTAGCCTCTGTGGTGAGGTACTTTGTGTCTATACGGTTCATAAGCTTAATGCCGTCCATCTCCTCAAGGGTGATGGGCGACAAAGCTTCCAGCGGCTTCACAAAAGATATGTGGCTACTGCCCTGCATCCTGCGATAAGTACTCGAAATGCTTTATTCCAAGCAGTTTACCTTTGGCGCTGTAAGTATATTGCACCTTCTTTCGGCCGAACTCGTTGTATTCAAAGGTCTTGTAGGTCTGAAGGCGGTTGCGGCCGTCGTAGACCAGCTCGCGCGACACCTTTCCGTCGGCCCCGTACTCAAAGCGCTTGCGCCATTTCTGACCTTCGCTGCTGTACTCAATCTCTTCAATCTTCCTTCCTTCCGGGGAGAAGGTGGTAACGTGGTCCAGCACCTTGCTTGCGCCTTTGGGGTCACTGTTACATTCCTTGATTACAAGGTTCTTCTTGTTAATCTTAGGCTGCTCCTGGGCCACTGCCGCCGGAATAAGCAGCAGGGCCGAAGCTAAAAGTATGAGGATTTTTTTCATTGCCGATTCAAATATTAATGTCCGCCGGGGCCGCCGGGCCAGCCACCGCCGCCTCCGCCACCAGGACCGCCGCCCTGATTACTGTAAGTGCCAAGGTCCACTGCGCTGCCACCCGAGATGCCGGAGCCTGCAAGGGAGCCGTTGCAGAATGTGTCGCCGCTTACGCTTACGCCGGTGTAACCCTTGCCGAGCGAAGGCGCGCTAACTGCAAAGTTCGACAGGCCGGGAGGCGCTTTAAAGGCTGCGATAAACGAACTTCCGTCGTAAAGGGCGTTCCATGCCCCGGCCGATGCGCTCATGCTGTAAACGGTCTGTGAGGCTGAATAACCGCTTTCCAGACCGCCGTAAGCGATAACCGTGGCGCCATTTTCGATGTAAAGCTTATATCGTTCTTCAGTGTTTGCGTCAATAGCCACTTCGGGGGCGCCTCTGGTGGTAATTGCAAACACATAACCGCCCGATAATTTGGTGTCACCGTTGGAATCCATGCCGTCGTTGGCGGTGGAATAGCC
>JAGCWB010000187.1 GCA_017962065.1 Bacteroidales bacterium | reverse complement strand
CCACAAGGTCGTAGGTGCCGTCCTTCTGGTTTCCGCCGTCGGCAGTACTGAGGATATCCTTAAGCACTGAAAGCGCCTCCTCATATTTGTGACGGAACATAAGGGTGCGGGCGTAATAGCCGGCGGCGGCTCCGCAAGTGGCGCGGCCCTTGGCCCATTCGCCTCCCTTGTCACGCGAAGGAAGGAGTTCCATAGCATCCAGGAGATCACTCTCTACAAGGTCAAGGATTTCGTCCTGGGGGACGTTTGCAGAGTAGATAGTTTCCAGGGAACCGTACTGGGAGTAGTCGTCGAACTTGGGAACGGTCTGGTAATAGGTTGCAAGCTCATAGTATGCCAGGGCACGGAGGAACTTTGCCTCACCCATCATCCACTTGTAGCTGTCCTTTATCATTCCGTCGTCACCAATCTTGGATATAACGAAGTTGCAGCGGTTAACCACATGGTAGCAGTCGCGCCATATCCACTGGTCGGTAACGTCTATGGTGCCCGGGGAATTCAGGTGATCGGCGGGAATGTACCAGGCATTCTGGGGATTCCATGCTTCATCGCCGCGCACTACATCGTGCATGTAACCCACGCGGGCGAACGTGCCTTCCAGGCGGATACGGTTGTAGCAGGCAATCACGGCCTCCTGAAGGTCGCTCTCGGTGTTGCCAAAGTCGTATGTGGTCTGGTTGTTCACATTCTTCACGGCAAGCTCCTTGTCGCAGCACACCAGTGAGAGTGCAGCCGCACTTATAGCCAGTATAAACGATATCTTTTTCATATTCATATACATTTCAAATTACTAGAAGGACAGGTTTACACCCAGCATGAATGATATGGGAGCCGGATAGGAGCAATAGTTGAATCCCGGGGTGAACACGCCGCCGGCGAAGTCAATATTGTAGCCCTTGTAGGCAGTGAGAGTGTACAGGTTCTGGCCGCTCAGGTAAATGCGGGCGCTGTGGACGAAGGCGTTTTCGAACCATTTCTCCGGGAAGTTATAGCCAAGTTCAACGTTGGCTATCTTCCAGTATGCGCCGTCCTGAAGGAAGCGGGAACTGAAGAAGTCGTTGTTCACGGTGCCCTCGGCGGTATTTGCAACGCGAGGCACGGTTGTGCTGTGATTTTCGGGAGTCCAGGCGTTCACAAGGTCAACGCTCTTGTTGGTAATGCCGTAGGAGCTGTGCAGGGCCTGGTCTACGTAGTCCACCAGCTTGTGGCCGGCGGCGCCGTAAGTAGATATGGTAAGGTCGAAGCCCTTGTATTCAAAGCGGGCGCTAAGGCCGAAGGTAACTTTGGGCATGCCGCTTCCAAGGAAGGTACGGTCGTCGGAAGTAATCTGGCCGTCGCAATTGATGTCGCGGTATGCCACATCGCCGGGCTGTGCGCCGTTCTGGACCACGAAGTCGCCGTTTTCGTTGATATGGTGATCTACATCGTACTGGCTCTGGAAGATACCTTCATACACGTAGCCGTAAAATCGGCCCACTTCCTCGCCAACGACGGTGCGGCACATGGCGTCGTCACGCGAGACGGTGCCCATGCCAAGGGAAGTTACAACGTTCTTGGGGAAGGTGATGTTACCGGAGATGTCGTACTTGAACTCTTTCTTGTAGTTACGGTAGCTTGCGCTGAGCTCTACGCCGGAGTTCACCATCGTGGCGGCGTTCATGGTAACGGAGCCGTTGGTGGCGCCGGCTTCGGCCGGAACGGGGACGCTGTAAAGCAGGTCTTCGGAGACGTTGCGATAATAATCGGCATTAAACTCCAGCGCTCCGCCGAACATGGAATAATCCAGGCCGATGTCAAGGGATTTCTTCTTTTCCCAGCGTATGTACTCGTTCACATAGTTGGAGATGGCGCTGCCGGTGACCTTGGTGCCGCCGAAACTGTAGGTATAGTTGCCGCGGGCCATGGTGTCCATGAAGGCATAGTCGCCAATGTTTTCGTTACCCAGGATACCGTAGCTGGCGCGCAGTTTCAGAAGGCTCACCAGCTGGGGATCCACATTGTTGGCAAAGAACGGCTCCTTGTCAATTCTCCAGCCAACGGAGAAAGAAGGGAACCAGTCCCAGCGGTTCACGCTAAGACGGGAGCTGCCGTCACGGCGAACCGTGGCCTGGAACAGGTACTTGCCGTCGTAGTCGTAATTGATACGGCCGATGATGGAAGCCAGCACGTGTTCGCTCTCATAGGAAGATGCATCACGGTCTGTGGCATTACTCACCTGCAGGTAATAGGGCTCCGGGAAATTGTTGCCCCAGCCCGCAAGGGTATGGTACATTTCCCTCTGGAACGTAAAACCGGCCACGGCGTTAAGATGGTGCTTGCCAATCTTGCCGTCGTAGGTGAGGTAGTTTTCCACAAGGAAGTCGCTGTAATTGTTGTAGTTCTCGCTCAGGCGCTCGTTGCTCTTTGCCAGGTAGTTGGCATTGGACAGGATGAAGGCCGGCAGGAAGGTGAATCCCTTCACTATGGAACGGCTGTAGGACAGGTTAAGGTTGTAGTCCAGTTTGTGGTTGTCGTTCTTGTGCCCTACCATATCCATGATGTCAACGGTGGCGCTTCCGGTGAGAACAACGCGGTCCACAGTTGAGTTGCGCAGGATAAGGCTGTTGTACAGGAGAGGGTTGGCTATACGGATATCGCCGTGCACATTGTCGTAATAAGTGCCGAATCCGTAGGCGTCGTAATGATAGTCCGACGCGGCGCCAACCTGACGGTCAAGGAACCAGGTGGTGGCATCGTAGGCCTTGATGGACGGAGGCATGAACAGTGCGGTTGCCATAATGGGGTACTGGGTACCGTACAGGCCCTGTACATATTCGTTCGCATTGGAGGCCGACATATTGTCCTGGTCGGAGTGGGAGTAAACCACGCCGGTGCGAATCTTCACGAACTTCACGTCAAGTGTGTTGTTCACACGAACGGTAAAGCGGTCGAAGTTGGGGCCGGCGCCAACCAGGGTGCCTTTTTGCGAGAAGTAGTCAAGGCCCACGTTGAAGGTGTGGTTCTCACCGCCGCAGGAGAGTGTCATGTGGTGGTTCTGGCGAACGCCCGTCTTGAACATATCTTTGAACCAGTCGGTGTTGTTTGTAGCAGGATCCAGATAAGCGTCGGAACCAACCACATAGCCGGCCGGAACTTTGTCGGCAAGGCCGCTGTTGGCGTAGGACATACGGATGTAGTCGCCATACTGGGAGGCGTCCATAACGTCGTAAACGCCCTTGCGTATGTTGTCAACGCCCACGTAGCCACGGTATTCCACCCTGATGGGCTGGTTTTTCTTACCGTTCTTGGTGGTGATGATAACAACGCCGTTAGCTGCACGGGAACCGTAAATTGCGGCTGCCGATGCATCCTTGAGCACCTGGATGGTTTCAATATCGTTGGGAGAGAAGTCGCGGATGGAAGTTCCCATGGGGACACCGTCTATGACGTACAGAGGACTTGTGTCACCGAACGAGCCGATACCGCGGATGCGCACGGCGGGGTCGGCGCCGGGCTGTCCGTCGGAGGTAATCTGCACGCCGGCCACCTTGCCTTCCAGCATTGAGGAGATGTTGGAGTGGGAAAGCTTTTTCATCTCATCGGCATCCACTATGGCCACCGATCCGGTGAGGTCCACCTTTTTCTGTGAACCGTAACCCACAACCACAACCTGGTCAAGGAGGGTGGTTTCTGTCTTCATCGCTATGGTTCCAAGGTCACCTTCACTGGTTACGGTCATCTCTACGGTTTCAAAACCGACTGAAATGAACTGTAGTGTGCTTCCGGACGGAACAGTCAGGAAGAATCGGCCGTCAAGGTCGGCAGTAGTGCCGTTCGTAGTGCCTTTTACCACCACGCCGGCGCCAATCAGGGGTTCGCCGAAGTCGTCAACAACTGTGCCGCTGACCGAAATGTTGTTCTGTGCCAGGGCGAAGTAGAAAACGCCCAGTGCAAGCGCTAAGGTTGCGAATATCTTTTTCATAATCATTGGCGCTTTATATTAGTCGAAGTCCATGTATGCGCCTTCGGTGGCAACGGCGAACATAACGTCGGCCCCGTCAACGGCAATGTTGTCATAATACTGGAAGTGCGTTTCTCCGGCTCCGTCAATCACGTGGTAACGGATGCTGGCAGTATTGTTTTTGCCAACCGTTACCGTGATTCCTATCTTGGAACCGTTAAGCCTGGAGGCAAACACGTCCCAGTTCCAGTTTGATTCCTTGGTGCAGGCATCGTAAGCCGTTCCCCAGCCAAAATGGTCCATGCGAACCACAAGGTACTCGGTACCGTCGGCCTTTCTGAGAACAACGCTGGGGCTGTGCCAGTTGCCAACGCCGTCGGAACCAAGCGTGAGGCTCACACTCTGGCTTTCTCCTGCCGCTACAGTCCAGTCTTTGCTTATTGTAAGGTAGCCTTCTGTCTCGCTCCACCAGCCGCTGGAATAATCATCTGCACCAACACGGGTAGTCTGGCCTGCCTGGCTGCTCTGTGAAACCACAAGGGTTCCGTCGGCAACTATGGCCGTGCCGCCAAGGGGAGTATAGCTTACCGTATAGGCCGATTGGTAGGTTCCCACCACGCCGTCGCGCACGGCGGTGAAGCTGTCGCTCACGCTATAGCCGGCGCTGAGGAAAGACTTGCTTTCGTCGGCATGGATGGCATATACCTGCACGTTCTCCTTGCTCATGCTGATGTATTTGGCTCCGCCTATAAGGTATGTCTGAGCGCTTGCTTCAAGGTTCACTATACGTGTAGGGTCTTCAGGGTCGTCACCCGGAACATCGTAATCGCCGGGAATGAATACGGCGTAGCAGTTGTCAACGGTAACGGAGAGAGTAACATCGGCTGCATCGGTAACCGTAATTCCGGAGTATTGCTGGAAGTGGGTTTCACCGTTGGCCCAGAGCACATCGTAACGCACGTCGGCCGTGCCGTCGCCGTGGTTGGTGGCGGTAATCTTAACGTGAGCGTTGGTGAGCATGGGTTTGAACAGCTCCCAGTTCCAGTCGGAGGTGAGGGTTGCGGTGGCATAGCCGTCGCCCCAACCGTAGTTGTCAATTCGAACTACTGCATATTCGGTATTATCGGCCTTGCGGAGTATGGCTACAGGGGCCTGCCAGTTTTCGGCCGCTACGGAATATACGTCCATCTCGTAAGATGCGCTCTGTCCGGCGGGAACAGTGAGATTGGGGGCGAAGTAAGTCCACCAGGCCGAATCAAGGGTGGGCACACCAAGTGCAAAACCGCCTTTCACGGTGTTCACGGTGGTGCTTGTGCTTATTGCCTCGCTTCCGGGTTTATAGGTGAAGGTGACTGTCTGTTCGCCTTCCTTGATCTCAATGGGAGAAATAGTGAGCTTTTCGTCGTCAAATGCTACGGGAATAGTAACTCCGCCTGCATATCTGGCTTCCAGGGCCATGCCGTAAGGACGGAAGGCAAGAGCCTGGTTCTCGTAATAATAATAGGTATTGGCAACGGGAGCAGACACTATGTCAAGGCTCTCAAGATCGGCAACCAGTTCAAAGGTATAGTAGCCGGCTGCGGGCTTTTTGACTAAAACGCCCTTCTTAGAGTAGCTGTATGTCACAACCACGGTCTTTGTGCCGGGAACGGAAAGGTCGGGCTCAGTGATGTTGAGTTCCTCCTTCGGAACGGCAAGGCTGCTGCCATCTTCGAAAGTAACCGTTGCAACGGCATTGCCCCAGTAGTCGGGTTCTGCCTCGCCATAAGGAATTGAAAGTGGAGCGCCGGTAACCGTAATGGACACAGGGTCGGAATCCGGAAGGACCGGATAATCCGACGGACTCAGGAATGCATTCTCTATCTTTATGTGGGCGGCATCGGCCACAAAGAAAACGTTGATGTCGTCGGAAAATGAAACCGGGTGGTTGTATGTTTCCGTAATTACAGAGCCGTCAAGCGCGGTTGCTACCACGCTCACGTAGGCTGTGCCTTCGCTGGCGTGGTCAATAACGGCCGTTGCTGTGGCACCGTTCATCTTCTCGCGGAAAACAGCCCACCAGGAGTCGTCTCCCGGGGCGCTTCCGTCAATGTCAAGACTTATCCTGGCACCGTCGTAGTTTCCATCGCCCCATCCGTAATTGTCGGCGCGAAGGACAAAGTACTCGGCATACCCGGCCGCACCTCGCTCTGCGGGCGTGGTTGTTGCCAGCACCCAGTTGTTCCAGTTGCCTTCACCGCTGTAGTTTATGAAGTTCACGGTGAGTTTCTTGGCCGAAGGGATGGTAAAGTACTGGCTCCAGGCCGTCCACCATCCTGACGTGTTGTCCTCGGCTCCCACAACAGAGGGAGAGACTTCAATGGCAACCGCATCGTCGGGAAGCACATTCTCGGCTTCTTTCTCGGCCTTATACTTGGCAATCTCTTCATCGAGGTTTTCGGGGGCATTTATTACGTAAGGTTCCAAGCCCTTGCACCCTGAGGCCAAGATTGAAATGCACAGGCAGCCGATCAGAAAATTTTTGGCTTGCATAGTGTTGCTTATAATTGGTTAATTTTCTCTTTCAGGTCCTATAGTTTTACAATCGGCCACCCCTGCTCTGTCCAGTTAATGGGACGAATCATAAGGTGGGCGTTGTATGCGGTCTTTTTGTCGTATGCGTGGAAAAAGAGCATATCCCCTTTCGGGCTTTCCACAACTGCGCAGTGGCCAACTCCGGGATAGCGCTCCGTACCGCCAAGCACAAGAGTACCGCCGCCTTCAAGAAGGGGCGTTCCGTCTTTGTCCAGATATGGACCAGTCACATCTTGCGCACGTCCGCACACAACTTTATAGGTACTCTTCGGTCCGCGACAGCAAAGGTCGTAGCTTACAAACAGATAGTAGTAGTCTCCCCTCTTTACTATGAAGGGGGCTTCCACTGCGTTGTTGCCGGGATCGTACTCTTTGCCGCGAGGGTCCGGTTTTATTGCGTCGTCACTTTCCTGAGTGTACGAGAGCGTTCCTTCCGGACGGGTACAGATAGTGAAGGGCTCCCCGGCGGTTTTGGAAAGCGTCGAATCCAGCTGTACCAGCTGTACGCCGCCCCAGAATGAGCCGAAGCTAAGCCAGGGAGTTCCGTCTTCATCAACAAAAAGATTGGGATCTATTGCATTGTAGTTGTCCCTGCCACCCTCGGATCGAACCACCGGGCCTTGGTCTTCCCATCTGTAATTATCTGCACCGGGATTCAGCGTTTCATTGGTGACAAGGCCGATGGCGCTATCGTTCTTGCCGAATGACGAGCAGCTGTAGTACAGGTAATACTTTCCGTTATGTAAGGAAATGTCAGGAGCCCAGGTATGGCCGCGGTAGGAGGGCACAGATTCCAATGCCCACTGAGGCGCCGTTTCAAACACCTGTCCCGCCTCTTCCCACTTTTTACAATCTGTGGAACTTAGTATGTTCACCCCCATTCCTGTGCTGAACAGGTACCAGGTGCCGTCCTCGTTTATGCATACGGGATCATGGGCGGCCGGAGGCAGTTGAGCACAGGAAAGGAGCGTAAAAACGGCGGTAAGTGCAGCTATTTGGCGCTTCAGAATCATTTACAAGTTTTTAATGGATAGCTACGCTGCACTTCTCGCAGGTGACAAATGCTTTCACTGCACCGGAAGTAACGGCGATATTCTTGTAAAGCTGGTAGTGGGTCTCACCGTTGGCATAGGTGATGTCAAAACGGACGGTGGCTACGCCGGCAGCGGTGTAGTTGACGCTAACCTCAAGTACGGAGTTATTGGTAGAGGTAGCGAAAGTCTCCCAGTTCCAGTTGGACTCCTTGTTGGCATCGTCGTTTACAAAACCGTCGCCCCAGCCGAAGTTGTCCAGACGAAGTGCGGCATACTCGGCATAACCGTCGGCACCGCGCTCTTTGTTGGCCAGGACAAGTACGGGAGTGTGGTAGTTCTCTGCCAGAGGGGATGCAGCATAAAGGTCCATTGCAATCTCAGTTTCAACCTCGGGTGCAACGTCATAATAACCGGAGAAAGCAGTCCACCAGCCGGATGTCATATCGGGTTCACCAACAGCCGTACCTTCAGCCAGGGTGATTTTCTGGGTGGTTTTGATGTTGGCGTCGTCCTTAAGGGCAATTGTTATGTTCTGGTCGCCATCGGCTATGGTGATGTCGGAGATGCTAAGGTCGGCAAGGGCTACTGGCGCTGTGGTTTCGTCAGTATATGTAGCGGTAACGACCATGCCGCCGGTACGGAAGTCAATTTCATCCATACCACCATAATAATAAGTGGTGACGGTGGGAGGAGTGGTAACAGCTATGGAAGCGATGGTAGCAACCTCGGGCACTTCGGGAGCATCGCCGTGCAGAACCACATAGCTCTTTTCGCAGGTAACGAATGCTTTCACTGCGCCGGAAGTAACGGCGATATTCTTGTAAAGCTGGTAGTGAGTCTCACCGTTGGCATAGGTGATGTCAAAACGGACGGTGGCTACGCCGGCAGCGGTGTAGTTGACGCTAACCTCAAGTACGGAGTTATTGGTAGAGGTAGCGAAAGTCTCCCAATTCCAGTTGGATTCCTTATTGGCATCGTCGTTCACGAAACCGTCGCCCCAGCCAAAGTTGTCCAGACGAAGTGCGGCATACTCGACATAACCATCGGCCCCGCGTTCTTAGTTGGCAAGGACAACTACGGGAGTGTGATAGTTCTCTACCAGAGGGGATGCAGCATAAAGGTCCATTGCAATCGCGGTTTCAACCTCGGGAGCTACATCATAATAACCGGAGAAAGCAGTCCACCAGCCAGATGTCATATCGGGGGCGCCTACGCCTGTACCTTCCACAAGGGTGATTTCCTGAGTGGTTTCAAAGCTGCCCCAGGTGATGGTGATTTCCTGGTCGCCTTCTACCAGCTCTATATCGGAGAAGTCAAGGTCGGCAACGGGGATAACCTCGGTCTGTGCGTTGGAGTAAGTCTTAATAACCTCAAGGCCACCGGTACGGAAGGCAACCTCGTCCATTTCACCATAATAATAAGTAGTGTTGGTAGGAGGGGTCTTGACGGAGATTCCGGTCACCTCGGGTCCTTCGGAGATTTCAACATCGTTGTTGCCCTGGAAAGCGGGAGCAACCTCTACTTCGAAAGCAGCTGCCGAAGTGAAAATGTTGCCCATGATATTGGTACGGTAATTAGGCTTCACAGGAACGTTGGCCACAGTGAAGGAATTCTGGGCGGTGGTGAGGTCTACGCCGATGGTTACGCTCTTGTTCGACTCCTGAGCGGCGGCGAACACATAGTCCATGGCAACGTACTTGTAACCTTCCTTGAAGCTCTCGCCAGTGCAGGCGGCCGGGCTGAAGACAGCGTTAACGCGGGTTTCGCCAAGTTCGCCGCTGAGCAGATTCAGCTGAGTGGGAACGTTGCTAACGGTAACGGCCGATGTGGCGAAGGTGGCACCAAGCAAAGCTGCGGCAGACACATCGGCGTCGGAGGCCAGGACATTAATCTGAGCAAGCGGACGGCTAAGAGTAACCGATTCGCTCACCTGGGCCTGTACGTTTTCAACCGACACCACCGCATAGAAGGCATCCCAGGCCTCGTTATTGCTGAGGGCCGAATAAGTATTGGCCGATGTGGGATAATTGGCGGTGATGGTTTTACCGGCAAGGTCCACAGTGTAGGCAGGAACGCCCTGGGCAACGGTGTTTCCACCTTTTTGTGCCCAGAAGGCAACCTTGTAGGAAAGGCCCTTTACAAGGGAGACCTGGAAGGTGGCACTGCCATTGTTAATGGCTATGGGAGTGGTTGTTGTAGATACCTTGTCATAGAAGGTTGCCCCGTCGGCGCTGTAAACGCCCACATAGAGCTCATCTACGGTGGTGCCGTCGCCCCATGCTTTGGTCAGGGAAGACGGAAGATTCACCTGGAAAGATACAATTGAAGGAGTCTGGTCCTGAAGTTCAGGCTTGGCAGCTTCCTTTACGCAGCCTGCAAGCACGGTAAGTGTTGCAACGGCGGCAACGGAAAAAAAGAATTTCTTCATAAGTGTTACAATTATTATAGTTTGTTACAATTCATTCAGTTCATTCATATACACCCCGCCGTCGGTGAGCACATAGCCCTTTACGCGGGTGCGGTTGTTCCTGGAAACGGCCGGGGCGTTCTGGAAAAAGCCGCGGCTGCCATGAATCTCAAAGGCGTTGTTTTCAAATACGCCTGAGTAAAAGCCCATAGGATACGTAGGGGCGTCGTCCCCCTCCTGAACTTCGGGGGCAAGCACAAACACACAGCCAAGCCACTGATAACCATCAAGCAGTACCTCAGAGGGACGTACGGCAGGAAGGAAAACGACATCGGCCTGGCCTTCCACCTCTCCGGTTTCAAGGTTCAGCACATTGGGAACGCCGTTAACCTGCACCGTGGTAACAAGTTCATCAAAATCGGCCTCCTCGAGAACGGCGTCTGCTGCGGCTGCAAAGGCGATATCTTCCGGAAGGCTCAGAAAATCTATCTGGGCGAAAGGACGGCTCAGGGTAAGATGCACGGGAATTGTCCCTCCGTATGAAGGTATCTGATAGGAGTCGTACCAGCCGAAGAAAGCATCGGCATGGGCCGAATTGGCCGGTATTGTGGCATAATTTACCGTGACGGTCTTGTTCTGCGGGTTGGCGGTGAAATATCCGTCCTCCACGGCCACTGCCGACGAGGCAAAGAAGCCGATGCTATAGCACTGCCCTTTGAGCAGGGTTACGCTTACGTTGAATCCACCTGCCGCAGGTTGGGCCTCCACGGGCGCATCGGCCACAAGCTCACCTTCGGAATCATATACGAATACGTCCAGAACGCTTATGGAGGATGCATCGTCAAGTGAAGACTTGACGCCTTGCATTCCTTCGCAGCCCAGACAGAACTCTACGGAAACGGTTTGCTCCGAAGGAAGGGCATGCTGCGCTTTCCGGCAGGAAACGGCAAGAGCCGTT
>JAGCWB010000186.1 GCA_017962065.1 Bacteroidales bacterium | reverse complement strand
GATTGTACCTGCAAAACCGCCAATATTCGTTGTCATTTTTTTGCTACTGGTACCCACCTGCAATGATGTTGAGTTGCCATCTAAAGTGCCGCCCAGAATTCTGCCGGCGAAACCACCAACAGTAGCATTAGCACTAGTCACGCTTGTCCCCGCTACAGAGGAATCTTCAATCAAGCCTGATTTCATCTGTCCTACAAAACCACCCGAATAGTTCCACCCGCTAAAAGACAGTCCTGTAACCTCCGCGCCTGATATTGTACCCCCGTCAAAAAATCCGACAAAGCCTCCTGCGAAATGATAACCTGTAACAGTCGTGCTTTCTACAGAGCAAGCCGTTGTCGCACCAATAGTAGCATTGTTGTTGTGGACATAACCGAAAGCACCACCAAGATTTTTCCAATACCCAGTATTGCTGGCAGGCGTTGTAACTGTTACAGTGGCATTCTTCACATGACAATCGTCAAAACTCGCGCTACCGCTCACTTCACCCGCAATCCCACCTACGTAAGCACCTCCAGGCAGAGTGGCATCAGAATCATTTGACGCATTATCGGTTTCGTTATTATGTTTTGTAGGGCCTGTAACGGTTGCAGTTGTGGTTCCGTTTTTTTCATAAGTACACTTGTCAAAGTCAACGCCGCTCTCCACGAGGCCTACAATGCCACCAACGGCTTTCGCTTTGGAAAGGCCAGAAACATTCGTCCCCTTGACATCGATATCACTTATGGTTGTATTTAAACTGCGAGCATATCCAACAACACCCCCGACACGAATGCCGGTCCCCGTTGAAGAAACAGTTGAATTGATTATTTCACAATCAGAGATAGACAGCGAACGATTAGTGCTGGTTTGTCCTTGTGTAAGAGCAATGAGGCCTCCGCAGTCATTGGTTGTTTCTACCGTAGTACCGGAAACCGTTACATTGGAAATGTTTATGGCAAAAGTATTGGAAGCATGCTGTCCAACGCTTCCCGCTATTGCGCCACAAACCTTCCCGTTACCGTTCAAAGAAGACTCTTTTATTGTAACATTATCAATAGTACAACCTATCGAAGCACCAGTATTAGAGCAAAGATAACCAGCAAGAATGCCTGCAGAGCCAGACCCCCCTGAGACATTGGCTTTGGAGATAGTAAAGTTCTTAACGGTTCCGTACAGAATGTAAAAGAGTCCCGGGTACGAACCGGATGTCTGCTTCAGATTACTGATAGTCTTGCCATTGCCTTCTAGATTGATAAATCTAGTGCTTGCATCAATAGAAGTCCAATTTGTATAAACACTGAGGTCAATATTATCAACAAGCTCCGAATAAACGGTTGTCCCAGCATCCTTTGCCCCCAAAAGGGAATTGAGTGCCTGGAGCTGATATCCATCCGCAATCAAATACGGATGCGCGGCGGTACCGTCATCTTCCTTGCCGGCGAACTGGCCGATATTGGAGCAGTTCATCTTGATGTAATTGAACTCGCCGGCATTGATGGTGACCGCGCTGGCAAACTCCTGATAGCGGGTATAAACCGTATGACTGGCGTTAGTAGATCCGAACCTCAAAAGCATCTTGGTGTTCGCAGGGATGCTCCAACTTGCGGGGACATTTGCGTAGACCTTCAGAATTCCATCCGTATCCACATCCTCTTGATTGGTCAAACTTACGACAAGGGAAGTTTTGGTCAGAAAGTCATCCGTGCTGGTTTCGATTGTCAACATATTGATTGTTGCAGAAACACCACTCGGCATCTTTGCAATAAAACCAATAATCTTTGAGGTTTCAGAGAGATTAATGTTGGAAAGATCCGTAACCCCAGTTGCAGAAGCGACAAACTTCAGGTGGGAGGTAGATCCATCCTTTACCTGTGTTTGAAGGTTACCCTCCGAATAATCGCCACAAGGAATAACCTCAACAGTATAAGAACTGGCTTCTATGGCTTCACCACTGAAAGTGCCGCTGTTGGTGCCGGCACCGCTGACAAGGTCGAAAACTTTTGTGTTTGAGATATTGCTCGCATCGGTGATGCGCAGCTTATCACCGTCCTCCCAGGTATGCGACATGCCTGTAGGTTTGCTGCCAGAATCGAAGCTTGGATCGAAACTGACTTTTGTCAAGGCATCCGACAAGGTTGCAGTGATAGTAATCATCTTACCGGCAACAGGTGTCTCAATAGCGTTGTTTTCGGAAGTATCGGGAGCCTCTATTTCCTTATCGCAGGAAACGAAGGACGAAGCAGCCGCAAAAGCGGCGAGAGTTATGGTGAAAAACTTTTTCATACTTTTGCCCTCCTAAAAATCTTCATCATAAATCTCGTTCGTGCCCATTTCCGGCAACGAAGCTATTCCATTACTCTGCGCAATGCAGCTTTGCACCTGCACGGTGATAACCTCGGTAAGGGGCTTTATGAACACCCCTCCGCGCATTTTCAAATCGTTAATTTTCATCGAGTTATTATTTTTAGTGTGATTAATTATCAATTAAGCGAGTCAAGTATTGGTTTAATGATTCCTTCCATCACGGTGTAGCCATCCGGGCCGGGATGCAGGTTGTCGTAAAGACGGTATTCGGTCTTCATGCTCAGATCCGTCTCCGCATCGGTTACCAGCGAATTCCAATAGTTACAATAAGTGTAGCCGCCGGATTGGCAAAGATCCTTGATAAGGCCGTTGAGCTTTACAATGTGAGCGCCCTTGGTCTTGGGGTTGGAAAGCCTGGAATAGGTGTCGTCGTTGGGCGTCACGGAGCACAGGACCACCTTGATTCCGGCCTCCGTAGCGGCGGAGGCCATCCTGCCGATGTTAGCGACGATTCCCTCTTCCGTCACACCCTGGGCAAGGTCATTGGTCCCGGCCATGATCACGACCACCTGAGGTTCAAGGGCAACGACATCCCTCTGGAAGCGTTCATTCATCTGGGTGGTATTCTGGCCGCTGATACCCTTGTCTATAAAACCGTTGGAGCTGAAGAATCCGGGGTGGAATCTGACTGTAATGGAAGAACCGTTGTCAACCATATAGGCCGGATTGAACGGTATCTTGAGCGGATAATTCCCTTTGTCATAAGTGTTCTCGTTGCGAGCCCATTGCCAGGTGATACTGTCACCCACAAAGATGGCAGGGATGCGCAGAGGTACATCCTTCAGCACGGGCATGGAGCCGGCCAGGTCCCATACCGCCGTCGGCCAATTCAAGGCCGATGCCTGCTGGGAAACCGTGCCCTGACTACCCGCATAAACATCCTCTATGGAGGCGGGAGTGCTGCTGGTGCCGCAGAAAGGAAGCGAGGAGCTCCAGCCGATGCAATGGGAAATAGAGGTCTCTCCCTGGTAATCTCCCACGAAGGCGCCGGTGGAAGAGCCGCTTTCGATTTCCCCGCTACTATAGCAGTACTGGATGCCGGCATCGCACGAAATACCCACAAAGCCACCGGCCTGGGTGCAACTTGCTGCCGTCAGGCGGCCGGTGCTGGAGCAATGCATAAGGAATCCGGTCCCGACGCAACCTACAAAGCCGCCACCGCCGCTTGTACTTGCCGACACGGTGCCATCAGCATAACCGGAGTATGCTATCACGGCATTATCCGCCCTGCCGGCAAAGCCGCCGGTGAACTGCTTTCCGGAAACATTTCCGGAAGCCTTGCATCCTTTGTAGCTGGATGCTCCTGCCGCATAACCGGCAAAACCGCCGGTATAACCTGCATCGTTGGTAACCGCAGCTGCACTGCTGCAGGTCTTGTAGGCATCCGGCACATTGGCCCATCCGACAAAGCCGCCTACATTTGCGCCCTTTCCCGTAACGGAGGATGCCTTGTCTACCACGCACTTCTGGAAATTGGCGCCGGCATAATCCGTATGCCCCACAAAGCCACCCACGTTGCCGTTATTGGCCTTGACCGTGGTCCCTTTGACATTGCAGTCAACGAAGGAATGGGCCTGATAGGTATAGCCTATGAAACCGCCTGTATAAACAGACGTTGAAGAACTTTTTTGGGTTAGCGTCACGCCTTCCACCTCACAACCTGTAAAGATGGAGGGAACTTCGTATTTATCGACGCCCGTGATATCGGCCATAGCCACGAAACCGCCAAGATGCGATTCTCCGCTTACGGTGGTACCTACCACCTTGCAGTTTGTAACGCCGCCCTTGCCGCGTGCGTGCCCGGCAAAACCGCCTGCTGGCTGGGTGCTGCTGACAGTGCTGCCGATAACCGTAACGTTGCTGCAGGTTGCCACGCGGGCATAATCATTGGTTGTCGTGCCCAGGAAGCCGGCCACTACGCCGCACTTGCTCGTTGCTTCGATAGTGGCCCCGCTGAAGGTCACATCGTGGATATCGCCATACAGTACACCTGCGAAGCTGGCATATGAGACGCCTTTACTCTTAAGGCCGCTGATGGTATGTGATGCACCGTCAAAGTCTATCCCCTTATCAAAGGGGGATTCGCCGTTCAGCGGCGTCCAGTTGGCAATACCGGAAGCATCGATGTCGGCCGTCAAGCGGAAATACACAGTAGCGCCGTTTTTAAGGACTCCGCTATTGTGCATATTATTAAGATGCCGGGCTGTACTGATGAGATAAGGATTCTCCCTGGTGCCGTCACCGAGGTCAAAACTCAAGGGGGTGAAGCCCCTGATGGCCGTGGCATCGGCTCCGAAACCCTTCAGCTGGTTCACCGTCACCGTCTTGGCATAAACGATTTCCGAGGCATCTTCCACGGAAACGACAGCCTCCGCATCGGCAGGAAGCGGCAGATCCTCCGCAGGCAGCGTCATATATGCCGTCAGCGTCTGGCTTGACTTGGAGATGTCCACATCGGCCAGAGGAAGAGAATATGTCTTTCCTTTTACGGTGATGCTCAACTTCTTCAGGACAGAGGCTTCCTTGGGCAGGATAAGCTGCATCTTTATCACCTCTCCCTGCCGGAAGGTTCCACCGTGTTCCGATGCCCAGCCGGAAGTAAAGGAAACATCCTTAATGCTGTTGACCCCCTCCAGGACAGCATTGTAACGAAGGTGATCCACGCTTCCGTTAGCCGTCTGTTTCGGGGAGGAAGTGTCCGTTTCCGACGGGTATCGGATGTCAAAGGTCTTGCCGGTGAGGGAAGCGCCGATGAACTCCGCCTCCTGTGCCGATATAAGCTTGGAGAGCGTGAACACTTCAGAATGACCGCCAGCGCTGACACTTATCCTGTCACCCTCCTGCCACGACGTATAAACGGCGTACATGGCAGGGGTGAAAGACACTTTGGTATAAGGTTCTTTGGGAATCGTAACGCGGATAGTCATCTGCCCTCCCTCTCCTCCGGGAGCGGGCTCCCGGGCGCAGGCTGTAAAGAGCAAGAGCAAAGCTAAAGCCGACAACTTCCTAAGCATAGTGCAGATATTGTTTTTAATTCTTTTTAACTACATACAGGAAAGTGTCGCGGGGACGCTGTCCGGCATGGTCGGGGCCGCCGCTCTCTTTGGGAGAGCCGTCTTTCCCGGTGCTGCTCATATTATCCGTAGGATAGTTCACCACATGAGTGGCCGGGTCTCCGAATCCCTTTACGCACATGGTGGAAGAGCCGCCGCCATCCAGATTCAAAGCATACTGCGGATTGAAATTCCTCACCAGGAATTCGGTAAGGTTGGCCGCGGAAATACCAGTCGAGACACCGGAGCGCCGGCCGTCCACCACGATGAACTGAACATGGTTCAATTCGGTTTTCGCAATTGCCGTACGGGGGTTGGTATTGGACGCCTGATGGTTGTATGGGTCTTCGCCGCTGGAGCACTGGCGCGGGTGGAGCTTGCAGAATTCCTTACCCACAGGCTCATAGTTGTCGATGAGCATGGGCGCACTCGTGAGCATATTCGTCTCGCTTTTCGCCCTGGCGAAATAGGTGGTTCTCCATTCTTCCACGTTCATACCCTTTCCGGTAAATTCAATCCGAACGTCCTGGTCGTTGTCCAGATACAGGGCTGCCTCGCTCTTCCACTGGGGAATCTGATAACTGCCGTCCGTAATAAAATTATTTACAATACTGGCCTTGTTCTTGTTCTCGAAGCGTATCCAGATGGATGCCGCCTCGTATCCCCCGTTGATGCAGGCGATGGCGTTGTTTGTCCTGAACACTTCGGATGCCGTGGTAGTGGCTGAGTAATACCCAAGTTTCACGGCATAGTCGGGTCTGGACAGATCGATGTCCGTCACGAAAATACGCTGACGGGAATTGCTCACGGGGTCCAGGCCGTCGAAAGTATAAAAGGTGATTCCGTCATAGCCAATCACGGGCGATACCGTCCAACCGTTACCGGGCTCGGGATATACAGGGTCCGGCAAGGGTTTTTCCGGCTCCACGATGGGATCCGGATCGGGATCGGGAGTGACGGGATCGTCCCCCTTGCCGCTGCACGAAAGGGCCAGCAAGGGGAACAAAACCATCAAAAGGACATAAAGTTTACTAAACTTCATGGAAAAGGGAATTAATTACAGTTCAACCTTGGCATCGGGCTTGATTGTGGGAAGTTCCTTGCTGAAATCCCACACATCAGCGCTCCATCCCAGCTCCTGTGCAAGCTGCGAAACGGTCTTTCCGGCAGCGGCAGCCTTGCCGTGGTACGGGAAGTTGTGCTGGCTGCCAGCCTCGGTAGCGGCCGTACTGGTCTGAGGTGCCAGCGGACTGGTCGGAGAAGCATCATCCTGGTCATACAGCGAGAACATATCCGTGTAGTCGAAGAAAATATTCTCGTTGTACTTCATAGCAGGATTGCGAAGGCAACCAATCAGGTAGTTGTTGACGGAGGTATAGCCCACAACAGCTCCGTTACTGTATTGATTCACAGTTCCGGTCGCGATAGTCCCCAGTTCCGTCGAGAAATCATAGTTGCTGACGATAGACTCGTTCCAGGCAATGCAGTTCTCCACGTGATTCTTAGGAGTGGAAGTCAGGGGATCTCCCGCAGTGGTGCTCGCGTGATTGAGGAAGCCGAAGATACCGCCGAGGGAACGGCTGCTCTTTACAGTAGCAGTTGAGTAGCAGTTGATTACCTTTACAAGGTCGGGAATATCGGCGTCCTTACCGTCGGTGCCGCCGCCAATACCGCCGACACGCTGGTTGCCGATGATGGTGCCGGAAGTCCAGCAATCAACCACCTGTGCATTGGGGCCGCAATAACCGAAGAGGCCACCCACGTTGTTCTTCTTGGATTTGACTACCACATCGGCCGAACTGGCGTAAATGGCTCCATTGGACAGATATCCGAAGAAACCGCCGGCGCCATACTTGCTGTTTCCGGCCGGAGTGTGATCCGTCTCGCCCTGGACATGCACGCGGGCCACGACGCCGCGGATGTCACCTGTACCGCAATAGCCGGCCAGGATGCCGATACGCTGGTCGGTCACGGCTTCGACCTTGGCGTTGACGAAAGTAACATCGTGGCAGTAACCGTTCAGAACGCCGAAGAAGCTGGGATAGTTTGCGTAGTCGCAGTAGAAGTTGGAGATGGTATGTCCGTTGCCGTCGAAATCAATGGCCTTTTCATAAGGGCCGGCATAATTCAGCGGCATCCATTCCACATCCTTCATATCGATGTCTTCCATCATCTTGAAATACACCGTTGCGCCTTCCTTCATCTTGCCGTACATACTCTCCATATTCTGGACGGTGTACAGCAGATAAGGGTTCTCCTTGGAACCATCCTGAGTGGTGGGCTCAAGCTTCACGGTGATGAAACTTGTCGAGTTCTCGGCCAGTTTCCAGTTGGTGGACCCTTCCATCTTGTCGATTGCGACAGGAAGCACATAAAGTGCGCCCACCTCGAGACCCGTAGCACCGATTGTAAGTTCAACCGCAGACTCCTTGCCGCCACGGGCGATGGCGAAGCCGCGCTCTTCCAGATTGTAGGCAGAGGCGGGCAGAAGGGTAGCATTGGCGCCGGCGTGGGCGGCGTTGTATTTATCAACGGCAGCGTCGTCAACCTTGAGGACGGGGGTCAGGGCCTCCGTAACAGTACCGGACTGGACCGCAATGACAACCTCGATCCTTATGGTCTGTTCGACCGCTTCCAGAATACGCGTCTGATCTACATTCTTGACGCTGGTAGTAATGGCAGGACGGGTATCATCCACATCCTTGTTGTCCTTGCAGGCTCCCGCGAGAAGCGCGAGGCCGCAAATGCAAGTGAAAATAAAGAATTTTTTCATCGTTTTTATTAATTAATGGTTATTCAAAATTCAGGTTGTCGACCCATCCGGGGTTCTGGGTAAGAGCTCCGCGGGTGAGGCTGCGTTCGTTGGTAGGGATGGGGAACAGGTAGTCCCGCCCTTCATTCCACTCACGGCCAAATTCCACGTCGATGGCTTTGTGGGGATAAAGGAAGCCATCGTCATTCAGGATTTTGGAGACGTCTTCAGCCTTGATGGTGTAGTCGGCATTGCCGTCCCCGTCCAGATCATAGCTGCCTGCGCCCGGGAAGTACATTCCGAGGAACGGTGCTTCGATAGCCTTTCCTTCCTTCCAGCGGATGAGGTCATAATAACGGTGACCCTCCTGGGCAAGCTCAATACTGCGCTCGCGGCGGATTTCCAGAATGATGGCCTCATTGGGGTCGGCAAGCAGGATGGGGTTGGTATAACCGCCCCAGGATGCGTCCACCAGGAAAGGATCCACAGTGACTCCCAGGGTAAGGTGCGGCATTCCCACGCGGTCGCGGAGCAGGTTGATAGAGTTGTCCAGATCTGTCTGGGTGAGCGTTCCGGCCTCTGCTTTGGCCTCTGCATAGTCCAGAAGCACCTCTCCGAAACGGAAGATGATGAGGTCGTTGTCTGAACCGTTCCAAGCGTCCTGATCCTTGGTAGTGACATATTTCACCGGATGATACCCGGTCACGGCGTTGGCGATGCTGGGAGCCGCAAGGGTGGTCGTTCCCAGGCGGGTATAGCCCGGATAGCCGGGGTATGATCCTTTGGGGCAGCGGATGGTCTGATACATACGCTTGTCGCGGTTCTTGGTTTCCTCCTTGAACTGCATGGTCTTCCAGCCGGCCTTGTCCGTGAAACGGGTGCCGTCGTCCATCAAGTAGCTGGCCACCAGCTTTTTTGTCATGCCGGGTGCGCCGGCGGAGGCCATGTTCATGGTATAGCTGGCATTGTGATAAACGCCGTATTCCAAATTGTAGTTGCGGGCCAGGATTACTTCCTGCATCAGGTCTGTTGCATTGTTGGTGGTAAACAGTGTGTAGTATGCACTCTCCGGGCCGCCGTCCGTATACAGGGTATAGGGACCGGCCATAAGGGTTTGTGCCGCCTTTGCGCACTCGTCCAGATACCATTTATAGTTGTGTGCTCCGGCCGGGATGGTCTTCAGGGATTCGTCCGTGGCGTGATACTTCCTGTAAGTGCCTTCAAAAAGCAGGAAACGCACCTTCAGCGCCAAAGCCGTCCAGGATGTCACCTCATAGACTTTCTTTTCCGCAGGCAGGTTAGCGATAGCGAAGTCGATGTCTTCAATCATCTTCTGCATGATGTATTCCCTGTCATTCCGGGGGAGAGTGAGTTGCTCTTCATCGGTGGCATTCACCTGGTGATCGTACCACGGAACATCGCCGAACCGCTTCACCTTATCAAAATAGAAGTACGCACGGAAGAAACGGGCAAGCCCCTCATACTGCTTTTTGGCACTTTCGTCCTTGCAGTTGGCCAGATTGTCCAGGATGGTGTTCGCGTTGCGGAGGTCTCCCCAACTCCAGCCACCGCCAGAGGCGGGGATGGTGCGTGTCTTGCCTCGCATTTCGTCGGAGAGGTTGCTCTGCGTGTAATGGTCGGTGTTCTCCAGGTAAAGCGAAGAGGCCGGGAACATGGTATAGAGGTTCATCGCGAACATCTGCATCTCCGCCCGGCTCTTGAAATAGTCGTCGGGAGTGAGTTGGCTCAGCGGAGCCACGTCCAGAAGGTCGTCGCAGGCGGGAAGGAAGAAAGACCCGCCGAGAATGGCCGCAATATAAAATATCTTTTTCATGGTCGAACTCATTAAAGGGTGATATCAATACCGAACATAAAGGTCTTCTGCCAGGGGTAAACACGCATAGTGCCTCCCGACATGGCCATTTCCGGGTCGATGTAATCCGAATGCAGTCCTGGTGCTAAATAGAAGAGGTTCTCACCCGAAAAATAGACTCGGGCCCTGGCCACATCGATTTTCTTGGTAAATTTCTCCGGCAACGTATAGCCAAAGGTGAGATTCTTAAGGCGCAGGTACCCGATATTCTGCAGATAGCGGTCGTTGGTTGTACCCAGATAGCGGTCCGAACTCATGGCGATATAACCGCGGGGGCGCGGATAATAGGCATTGGGATTCTCCTCGCTCCAGCAGTCGTTCAGGAAATCCTTGGGAATAAAGGTCTCATACGGACGGGCATAGGGTCCCCAGAAGGAGCGGGCATCCGCACTGGGATACCAGTCGCAGTGGCCGATTCCCTGGAAGAAGATGGCCAGATCGAAACCGTTCCAGGAAGCGTCCAGGTTGATGCCGTAGTTGTAACGGGGCTGGCTGTTGCCGATAACCTGCCAGTCTCCGCTGTCACCTACCTTTTCGTTACCCTTGCTGATCTTTCCGTCGCCGTTGGAATCCACATACTTGAGATCACCGGCACGGAGACCGCCGTAGAATTCATTCTTCATGACACTCCAGTCAACCGAATAGGCGGCCGCCTCTTCATCGGTGGCGAAGAAACCATCCGTCCTGTAACCCCAGATGTCGCCGTACTTCATCCCTTCCCAATACGTCTTGGCGAAGAGTTTTTCCGGATTGTTGAATCGGGTGATATGGGACACGTAGTCGCTGAACAGGATGCTGGCCCCATAATGGAAGGGGTGAGAACCAAGGTTGAAATGATCTTTCCATCCGATGGACAGTTCGTAACCTTTGGTACGGAGATCGGCAATGTTCTCCTTAGGAGCACTGCTGTATCCGTAGGTAGCGGGAAGCACCATGCCGGCGGTAAGCATATCCTTGGTGTCGCGGATGTAACCTTCGACAGTGGCGGTAAGGCGGCCCTTCAGGAATGCCATATCCATACCAACATTGGTCTGCACGGAACGCTCCCAGGTGAGGTTTTCCGAAACAGGCTGGGCAAGAGTGGCCACGGCAGGCTTGTCCCCGCCAAGCAGGTACGAAGACTTGCCGCTGGTGTCTACCAGACGTACGGTAGGATAGTATTCTTTGATCTGCTGGTTGCCCAACTGACCGAAGGAAACACGCAGTTTCGCGTTATCCCACCAGCTCTTCAGCGGCTGGAAGAACGACTCTTCCGAGATTCTCCAACCGGCGGAGACGGAAGGCGAGAACACCCAGCGCTTGCCGCGCACGAAACGGGAAGAACCGTCGTAACGGGCATTCAGTTCCAACAGGTACCGGCCCTGGTAGTCATAATTGATACGCGCGAAATAACCGGCTGTCTTGTATTCATTCTGGCCGCCGCCCACATCCGAGCGTTTTTCACCGTCCTCGTTGATACCCACAAGGTCCAGATCCACCAGTTTGTCGCTGAGCAGGGCATAGCCTACGGCGGTAATGTCCTTGATAAGTTTGGTCTCATAGTTCACACCGGCCATGGCCTTGAAGTTGTGAGCGTCGTTCCAACTCTTGTCGTAGGTGGCATAGAGGTTGGCAGCCTTGTAGGTGTAGGTATTGCTGGTTTCCGTGAGTTTGTCCTCCCAGGCACCGGTGGTCATGGTCTCGATGACGCCGGGGAGCATGGAGTAGGTACCGTTGGTGGCACGGTTCACATAACGCTTGTAGAACAGCGTGTAGGTGTAATCTCCCTTTACGGTGAACCCTTTGAAAGGTTTGATGGTCACATCGAAGGTATTGCTGATGTTGTCAACCGCATCCTTGTTTATATTATTGTTGTTGAGCAGCATCATCAGGCCGTCCATGACCTGGTATCCGGTATAGCGGGTCAGGTACAGGTTGCTGCCGTCCGGGTTGTAGGCAGGATAACTCGCCAGGGCATGCACGGTGCTCTTGCCGAAGTTGTTGTTGATTCCGCTCTGGCCGGGATAGGAGTAGGAACTGTTGAAGTAACTGAAGTTGTTTCCGAAACGCAACCAGTTGTTCACATCGAAACCCAGTTTGACACGGAGGTTGTAACGGCCGTATTTGTCCGGGTTCGCACGGAACATTCCCTGCTCGAAGGTGTAGCCACCGGAAACAAGATAGTCCAGATGGTCGGTGGCGCCGGACATTGTAACGGTATGGCTGGTTGTGGGCTTGTTGTCGTTGTACAGTTCGTGCCACCAGTCCGTATTGGCGTAGTAGTAGTACTGATAGATGCCGCCCAGTTTTTTCTGTACCACCCAGGGGCGGTCCAGGTTTTCGGTCGCGTCGTTGCGGCGGATCCAGAGTTCAAGCATATCTCCGGACATATTGTCGGGATTCTTAAGGTCAACGGTACCCGAATAGTTGTTCAAAGTATACTTTTCGCCGGGTTTCCAGGCATCCCAGAACAGGTTGTTGACATATACGCTCCAGAAACCGCGGGTTTCCCAGTCCGTGGAGGTGGTGGGGCTGGTAACGCCGTACCGGCCGCTGTAATGTACCGTGGCCTTGCCCTCCTTCTCCTTTGAACCGCTCTTGGTAGTTACGAGGATCACGCCGGCCGATCCCTTGGCGCCGTAGATGGCAGCAGCGGCGGCATCCTTGATCACGGAGATGTTGTCTACGTCTGCAGGGTTGATATACTGCAAGTCACCTTCCGCACCGTCTATCAGTACGAGCGGGGAACCGCCGTTGATCGAGTTCCAGCCTCGGATGTTCAGGTTGGCGGCCTGGCCGGGACGTCCGGAAGATGTGGTGATGTTAAGTCCGGGTACGGATCCCTGCAGCATGTGTCCCACATCCAGGGCCGAACGGTCCTTGAGGGATTCTGCTTTCAAAACAGATACGGCACCGGTAAGATTGGCCTTTTTGGCAGTGCCGTAACCGACTACGACAGATTCGCTCAACAGTTCATTGTCGATTTCGAGGGTAATGTTCACAACCGATGATCGTCCTACCGTCACCTCGGTGCTCTTGTAGCCGAGCGAGGATACCGTAAGCACCGTTCCGGGGGCCGCTTCGATGGAGTAGTTTCCGTCGAAGTCGGTAGATACACCCTTGGTGGTTCCCTTCACGAAGATGCCCGCACCTGGCACAGGCTCGCCGAACGAAT
>JAGCWB010000185.1 GCA_017962065.1 Bacteroidales bacterium | reverse complement strand
CGGTGAGGCGGGCATAGCGCGGAGGAACGGAAGCAAAGTTCTTGTCCACGTGGCTGTCGTGCGGGCCGGCGTAGATATATGCCACAACCGGATAGGTCTTGCGTGCATCAAAGTTGGAAGGGCGGAATATGGTGCCCCAGATGTCGGTTTTTCCGTCGCGGCCTTTGGCGCAGAACACTTCCGGCATGGTAAAGCCGTCTTTCAGGGCCTTGGATATGTCTTCCTTCTGCACTGTCATAAGTACTTTTCCATCGGCCGCATTGCGCAGAACCGTTGTAGCAGGAAGGTCAGGACGGGAATAATTGTCGACAAATGCCGTGAACTGCCTGTTGAACATTACCGAGTGATTCGCGTTTTCCGGAGTAAGGTCGGTCACTTTTCCGGAATTCAAATCAATGCGGATTACGTGCTTGTTATAAGGATCCTCACCCTTTTTGGCTGCAAGTCCGTTTGCATTTGCAAGAATATAGCCTTCTTCCTCGTTCACCTTATGGATTTCGCGCACGTTCCACTCCCCTTTGGTTAGCTGGCGAATTGCGCCATTATGGCTGTCAACGACATAAAGATGGCGCCAGTTGTCACGCTCGGATATCCACAGCAACCATTTGCCGTCCTTTGAGAAATAGCGCCAAAGGTCATAGTAATATACAAAGGTATCGGTCTTTTCTTCGGCAAGTGTACGCACGGAGCCGGTGGTGCCGTCAATGGCGCAAAGCTGGTAAAGCTGGTGTCCGCGCTGGTTGTATTCGTAGGTGAAATATTCCGAATCGGCCGACCAGGGACCAAGATAAAGGAAATACTGGTCCATGGGGATTTCGCGGTCCAGAGCCACCTGGAGGCCGGATTCTACATTAAAGAGGGCAGGCTTGCACTGGGGCAGGCGGTCGCCGGGCTTAGCATAGTCAAGCCAGCGGTATTTGGGCTGCACCTGATCGGCCGGGCGGGATTCGCGAAGCAGTATCTGGCGCTCCTTCAAAACCTCTTTCTTGAGTGCCGCCAGCTTTTTCCCGTCAGGGGACCACATAAGCTGGGTATATGCATCGGCCTCCGTGCCATCAAAACTCAGTTGAAGGGCATTGGTACCGTCGGGGGCGCTTACCCATACATTGTTGTCGCGCACAAATGCCACCTTGCTGCTGTCCGGCGACATTTCCTTGACCTCGCGCTTATGGGCAAACTGACTGTCGTCGGAAGGGTCATACCAGGGCCTGGGCCGATGCTTCATGGCAGCATCAAACTCATCTTTGCCGATAACGGTCTTTTCCGTGCCTTCAACCTTATAAAACACCTCGCCGTCGGGAGTCTGGGTACGGAAAACGAAGCTGTCCTCCCCCGTCCATACCGGCCTGATGGCGCTGAAATATACCTTTGAGCCGTAACGGGCGCGCTCAAGGGCGGCGGAATAGTCAGAGTCAAAACTCTGGGCCACGGCGACAAAGGCTACAAGGCCTGTAACCAGAAGTGCAAAAAGCTTTTTCATATTGGCTATTATTCGGTTATAGTGATTTCAAATTCCACTTTCACGGCATTGTCGCCATAGACAAATGCCTGTGCAATATTATATTTGCCGGGAGTAGTAATAGCAGGATGTTTCCCAAGGGAAAAACCCTCGTACCAAAGGTCGTACTCGGAGAAGATGTAACTTTCCTGGCCATAGGGAGTCACATATCCCTGTGCATTGAACCAGTGGCCGGGCGCATTGGCTGTATTCTGCGGGTTGAACTTACCGTCAGGTTCAACCGCCCAGAAGCCGATGTAACCGGATCCGTAAAGGTCGTATAAATCGGCAAAACTTATTCCCAGGCCACTTGCAATGGTGTTTTTGTCGGAATCAGAAAGAGCAATCCAGGTGCCTTCGTGATGACCGTCCTGCGCATAGCTGGCTTCTAGCGAGAGCGTGGCCTTTATTTGGGCGTCCTGCGAAGGGGAAGGTCCCGGTTTCTCAGATTCCGTGGGGTATCTTTTGATTACGCCGTCAAGATAGCCAAACCGGTTGCGGAGCCAGGTGCAAAGCTTCTTATACTCTTTCTCGTGCTCATAATTGGTGATTCCCCACAGGTCCATGTCGTCCTGGGCTGCATCGGCAATTATATCCTCTACCTCGTCAAGATAGGCCAGCAGGCCGGTCAAAAGTTGGGTATGCGTCTCGTTCCAGCGGGCCTGAAAGCGCTGCACGAATTCGGGTATGCCGAAGAGGCGGCAGAAGAAGTCCGAGGCGGTGGCGCCGTATGCCCCCGCGTGATTGAAGGGGTCGGAGCCGAATACCAGGTACTGGTAGTTCTCGAAGAAGGTATGGCCCCAGCCGTAGTAGTCGTACATATCACCCCAGTTGTAGGAAAAACCGCCGTCGCAGTCCCACAGAGGGCCCATCACCCACTTACTCTTGTTGTCGTGACGATGAATGAAACCGCTGCGGAGGCTGGGATTGTTGTCCATCTCCACGTTGCCTATGATTTCCTGCACCATAATGTAGTGAATCATGGAATCTACATCCAGAAGCTCCTGCACCGTATCCCAGTCAAGCTCGTCAATGGCCTTTTCAAGTTTGGCGAATTCCCTTTTCACAATATCACGCTGCACGCTTGTGACTTCCTCGGGGAATTTCACGGCAGCAGCCATCCCGAACACCTTTGAGTAGAAATTGTTGGTGGCATCGGGCTCATCGGCCGGGCCGTCATTAATGTCAAGTGCAAGGAGAATGCCTTCCGTGCTGTTCAGGGGCACTCTGTTGCCGCCTTCCTCAACTTGCTCGGTAAGGGCGTACAGGCCCATATCCTTGCCGTTCAGTTCCAAAGTGACATAGCGGATATGGTTGGTATGGGGAATTCCAAGTTCGCGTGCAAGGTAGAAGCCCGTGGCGTTCATCATGTGAGTAACATCGCGGTAATCGGCCAGCAGAACCCAGTCCTTGTTCTTTGGAAGCCCAACCATTTCGGCCGATTCGTCCAGTTTGATGCGGTAGGGCTTCTTGGGATACCAGTGCCAGGTGGAGTTGCCTCTGCCGCGGATTTTACCACGGACATTGACAATTCTGGCATTGTCGTATAACCAATCTACAGTAATGCTGCAGGGACGGTAATCCTTGGGGTCCTTACTGTCCACGGCTGCGCCGCCGTCGGTAACGACCACTATTTTTGCAATAGGCCCTGTGGTAGGAATCACCTCTTCCTCATCACCACCCTTATCCGGCTCTACTTCGGGAACCTCCTTGCGGCAGCCGAACAGAGCTGCCGCAAGGATAACGATTCCCGCCTTTACCCAAAAGTTTTTCATAGTTTATCTGTGAAATCTATATACTGCAAAAGTTCTGGCGCCCAGACGCTCGCTAAGGATTATTTTACCGTCGTCGGTCTTTCTTACGCCCATTATCCATTCATTTTTTGGATCGGGCACGGGTTTCATATCAATCTCTACGCTTTGCGGAATCACCGTTTCAGGGGCGTCCAGGGTGTTTTCGGCCATGGCGTTGTCGCTATGAAGGGTGGTCCTGGTGCCGGCGGTCACGTTTGAGGGAAGCTCAAAGTTCACCACCTGGGAGTAGGGGCTCACGTTGGCTATCTTGATAATGATGTCGCCGGTTTTGTCGTCAATCGCGGCCGATGCATTAAGGTTGTTGGCGTTCACCACAGGCTTGCCGTCCATAGTCAGGGGCACTACGCGGTCACCCTTGTTTGCGGCATATAGCTGCTGCACATAGTAACTGCAGCTGCGCATTACCCTCAGGTTGTCGAACCAGATCAGGTCCGGACGCCACTGCCAGCCGTCAATGTGGGCGAAGGTAGGCGCGTAGCTGGACATTATCACAATATCGGCATTCCTTTCCAGGCCTGTCATGAAGGAGGCTTCAAGAAGGGCGGCGTTAAAGTGGTTGAACTTGTGGCCGTCGCTACCGTGGCAGGCATATTCGCCGGCAAACACCTTGGGGCCGGTGCGGGGATAGTTGTCGTAGCGGTCGGCCCTTTTCTCGTAGAAGCCTTCCCAGCTGTAGTAGTGCTCATCGACAAGATCCACATTCAGGCGGCGCATTTCCTTCCAGAGGTCGTCGAACCATTCACCGCCGGAATAGGGGCCTGACGTGCCCACAATCTTTATTTCGGGATATTTTGCACGTACCGCCTCCATAAAGGGCACGAAGCGCTCCATAAAGGCCTCACCCCACTGCTCGTTGCCAATTCCAAGGTATTTGAGGCCGAAAGGTTCCGGATGGCCCATCTGGGCGCGAACCTTGCCCCACTTGGTTTTGGGGCTGCCATTCGCAAATTCTATAAGGTCAAGGCCGTCCTGGATGTACGTCTGAAGGTCTTCCATCTTGCAATTGGGCTCCCAGGCGGGGTCGTTCTGGAACTGGCAGGCCATACCCACGCTCACGATTGGAACGGGCTCGGCGCCAATTTCCTCCGCCAGGCGGAAGTACTCATAAAAACCAAGGCCGCCGCTCTGATAGTAGTCCGGGAAAATACGCTCGAAAGTGCCGTAATTCCAGCGGTTTATGTTTATGGGACGGTTCTCTACAGGGCCCACGGTGTTTTTCCACTGATAGCGGTTTTCAAGGGTGGTACCCTCCACTATGCAGCCGCCGGGAAAACGCAGAATGCCGGGTTGAAGGTCGGCCAGGGCCTGTGCCAGATCTTTCCTGAGGCCGTTTTCGTCGCCGTTGAAGGTATCGAGCGGGAACAGGGAAATATGTTCCACGTCAACCGCAGCTTCCGGATTGTCATCCCAGAGAAGCAGGCGGAAAGCTGCCTTTGCAATGGTCTTGGGACAGGTTAAAACAAGCTCGTATTTGGTCCATTTTGAGCCTTTCACCTCTATGGGAGCCATTGCAAGCACCTGATTTTCAACGTTTCCGGAAGGGTCGCACAGTATGGCCGCAAGGCCGCTCTCCTTTGCCTTTCCGACGGTACGGGCCCAAAGGCTCACACGGTACTCCGCATCCTTTTCAAGGCCGATACCGAACCAGCCATCGTTCTGCAGGCCGCACAGCATAGCCGGATGGCCCTGATATCTGAGGCGCACATAATGGGGATTGCGCTCGAAGGGAGCCCCCTCAGTAAGCACCTCAACCTTGCCGAAGGTCTTCCAGTCCTGCAGCGGATTGTCGTACTCGAAGGAACGGTTGGCTATTTTCTCGGCATAAAGGCCTCCGTCGGCCGCAAAATTTATGTCCTCCAGGAAGATGCCGTACATTGTGGGCTGGATGGGAATGCCTGCGGCATCGGCATCCACTACAAGGCGGCTACCCCTTGGCTGGGACATGGCAACGACGCCCGCAAGGAGCGCCGCTGCAGTTAACAAACTCTTTCTCATTATTTTACTTCCCATTCGTAAAGGCCGGCCGAGAGCTGGTCAGGAAGATCCACTTCCAGTTTTAAGGCCGATGTTTTGACGGGCTCGAAGTTCACCTGGCAGGCGGCGCCTTTCACTGTAGGATAGGCATCGGCACCCTTTACGGGCACCCACTCCCCTGCTTCGTCCTTATAGAGGATGCGCCAGGCTTTGGGTACGGAGCAGCCGCCCCAGGGCTGGTCGTCAAACCAGTATATGGTGCTCTGGGAAACGGTTACGGGGGCAGCGAAGGTGTATGTAATCCACTCGGTGCCGCCGTTCTTGGGCCACCAGTGATAGTAGGGGGACGATTCGTCACCGGGGATAAGCTGGTCGTTTATTGCGCCGATAGAACGGGCGCGGTGCGATGCATCAATCTTGCTTGTAGATGCAATGGTGGCCGGTTTTGTGGGCTTGGTGGCGCGGAGGTCCTGAGGGAGCCATACCGCCATCTCGCCGCTGCCGCGGTGGCACCAGGCATAGTAAGGAACCAGGGTGAGTTTCACGTCTTTTGCAGCAAGACGGCCGTCCTCACCAAAGGCAAGAGTCTGGGCATTGGTGGCAATCTTGTCGATGCCAAAGAGTTCATCGCTGTGAGCCACGGTAAATTGGGGGGCCTGGTTCATCAGGACACTGCGTACGCTGAATCCGGGGTTGTCGGGCCATTCGGCGCAATATACCACGGGACCTTTCTCGATGGAAATGCGGCCTGCATCGGCCCTGACGGCCTGATGAGCCTTGACTACGCGGGGCTCCATGTCAAAATGGACACTCACTTTGTCGCCTTTCTTCCACTTGCGGCTGATCACGAAATAGCCGTCAACAAGGTTTCCGTCCACCGGAGCGCCGTTTACGCAAATCTTGTAGCCAAGGCGCTTGCCGTCAACGTATTTGTACAGGTCTGAAGGGACAGCCTGGCCGCGGACCCAGCCGGGGATGCGCACCTTGAGGGCCATTTCCTTCTTGAGGGCTGTCTTTTCAATGGTAATGTCAATGTCCCCGTTCCAGGGATAGGCGGTCTTCTGGGAGAGGACTACCTCCTTGCCAAGCACCTTCTGCTTCATGGTGTTGGACATAAACAGGTTCACGTACAGGGCGTTGTCCTTGACGGCATAAACGTAGCCAGGCACAGAAGGGATGAATCGGCATATATTCGAAGGGCAGCATGCGCAGCCGAACCAAGCCTGGCGCTGATGCTGGCCGATGCTCTCAAGAGGATTGGGATAGAAGAAACCGTTGCCTTCCAGCGAAACGCCGCTTATAAGACCGTTGTAAAGGGTGCGTTCCAGAACGTCGAAATACTTGGATTCGCCGTGCAGCAGGAACATCCTGTAGTTCACATAAACATTGCCGATGGCTGCGCAGGTCTCGCAGTAAGCGCTCATGTTGGGCAACTGGTAGTTCTCGCCAAAGGCTTCGCCGTTGTTGGTGGCACCGATGCCGCCGGTGATGTACAGCTTCTTGGAAACAATGTTGTCCCAGATACGGTCGATGGCATCGATGTAGCCCTGGTCGCCGGTGAGGGCAGCAACATCGGCCATACCGGCATACATGTAGGCTGCACGGACTGCGTGGCCCACTGCCTCGTCCTGGTCAAGGACGGGAAGATGAGTCTGGTTGTACGGAGCACGGTATTCGGTCTTTCCACGCTCGTCAAGGAAGAACTTGGCCTCGTCAAGGTATTTCTTCTCTCCGGTTGCAAGGTACAGTTTTGCAAGGGCCATCTCGGCAATCTGGTGGCCGGGTACCACGCGGGCCTGGCCGCTGCCGGAACCCACCTCACGAACCACGCAATCGGCATATTTGATGGCTATGTCAAGGAAGTTTCGCTTTCCTGTAGCCTTGTAGTGGGCTATGGCGCCTTCGAT
>JAGCWB010000184.1 GCA_017962065.1 Bacteroidales bacterium | reverse complement strand
TTCTGGATATCGGCCGTGAAAATGTCGCCGGCCACGCGGATAGATTCCTGTTGAGCGATGCCGCCCAGGGAGATAACGGCAATTTCCGTTGTGCCGCCGCCGATGTCCACCACCATATTGCCCTTAGGAGCCTCTACATCAAGGCCGATACCAAGGGCTGCAGCCATGGGTTCGTAGATAAGATAAACGTCCCTGCCGCCGGCGTGCTCCGAGGAGTCGCGTACGGCGCGGATTTCAACTTCCGTTGAACCGGAGGGAATGCCTACGACCAGCTTTAGGTTGGGCGCAAAGAGGCTGCGATGCCTGGCATTCACCTGCTTGATGAAGCCGCGGATCATCATCTCTGCCGCGTTGAAGTCGGCAATTACACCGTCCCTTAAAGGGCGTACGGTTTTGATGCCGGGGTTCGTCTTTTCGTGCATCAGTTTGGCCTTTTGGCCAAGGGCGATGCACTTTCCGGTCTGGTTATCGATGGCTACGATGGAAGGTTCGTCCAGCGCAATCTGGTCATTTTGGAAAATGACGGTGTTGGCTGTGCCCAAATCTATAGCCAGTTCCTGATTGAGAAATCTGAATGCCATTATGCTGTTTTCTTGTTTTCGTAAATACCTCCAAAATTACGAAAAAATTCTTATATTCGCATAATTAAAAATGCCGATGGAAAGAAAAAAATATCTGGTGGTTACGGCGGGCGGTACCGGCACCCGCATGGGGGCAGCCGTTCCCAAGCAGTTCCTAACCCTGGACGGGGTTCCCATCCTTCGCCGCAGCATAGAGGCCTTCCTGCGCGCAGTGCCTGATATCCAGGTGATTACGGTGTTGCCGGAGGCTCACATTGCCTATTGGCGGCAGTATTGCCTTAAGGAAAATTTCATTTGTCCGCAGCGCCTGGTAAAAGGCGGTTTTACCCGTTTCCATTCCGTTAAAAATGCGCTCAAATACGTGCCGGGCAATGCCATAGTAGCGGTGCATGACGGCGTGCGTCCGCTGGTTACGCCGGCCAAAATTAAGGAGCTGTTCTCAATGGCCGAAAATGCTTCTGCCGTTATTCCGGTAATGCCGGTAACAGACACGCTCAAGGTGCTTGACAAAAAGGACGGAGTGTTTGTTTCGGCCGGGGAATCAATAGACCGCAGCCGCATATTCGGCGCCCAAACGCCCCAGGTTTTTCAGGCCGATAAACTCAAGGCCGCCTACACCCTTCAGTTCGACACCCTTTTCACGGACGATGCTTCGGTGGCAGAGCGTTACGGCATTCCGCTCACCTTTGCCCAAGGCGAACGTTTCAACCTTAAAATCACCACGCCGGAAGATTTGGTTCTGGCCAAAGCCATTCTAAATCAATCCCTTCCGGAGTAGCTTGTACTCTTGAAATCTTTAACCCACACCTGGCGCTCGATTGGCTCGTCCAGGGAAATCATGGTGTCTGTGGACTGGATGTAGGGTATCTTCTGGACGGTGTTGAGCAGCACTTCCATAAGGTGGTCGTTGTCCAGGCAGTATAGTTTTGCCAGAATAGCGTACTTGCCTGTGATGAAATGACACTCCACAATCTCCGGAATGTTCTTCAAATTTGAAATCACTTCCGGGTATTTTGTAGATTCCGACAGGGAGATGCTCACAAACGCGCACACGTTGAGGCCAAGGGCCTGAGGCTTGACCTGCAGGCGCGAGCCAGTGATAACGCCGTTTGCTTCTAATCTTTTGAATCTCTGATGAATAGCTGCGCCGGATACGCCGCATTCCCTGGCAATTTCCAGGAAGGGCATACGGGCGTTCTTTACAAGGTACGACAGGATTTTCTGGTCGATTTGGTCAATGTGATAAGTGGCCATTTGCTTTCAGATTTTAACTAACCGAAGGCAAATATAAGACTTTTTTTTATTATTTACGCTTTCCCTTGTATTTTTTTGTGGGTTCGGATGCTGCTATAATTGCCTGACAGTCAGCTTCCGTAAGGGTGGCCGCATCTTTTCCGCGGGGTATCTTATAATTAGAAACTCCCTGCTTGATGTATGGACCGAATCGGCCGTTTACCACTTTAATATCGCCGAACTCAGCTATATAGACCGGGTCTGCAGAAGCAGTATTCTCTGTTTCGCGGATAAGGCTTACACATTCTTCAAAGCTTATTTTCAGAGGATCGGCATTGCGGGGAAGCTTGATGTTCCTGTCCCCGTATTTGAGGTACGGGCCGAACCTGCCCCTGAGTGCTACGATGTCCACGCCGTCAAGGTTCCCAACAGTGCGGGGAAGTTCCATAAGCTTGAGGGCCTCTTCCAGCGTTAGGGTTTCAATGAGCTGTCCCTTTGCCAGGGATGCGCTCTGCCGTTTTTCGCCTTCTCCCTTTTGCACGTATGGGCCGAACTTGCCAAAGGCGGCTATCACTTTTTCGCCGTCGGGCGCTATGCCAATTTCACGGCTCACCTTGCTGTATACTTTATCGGCCATAACCTGCTCCACATGCTTGTGGAAGGGATTGTAGAAGGATTTTATGGTGGTGCTCCAGTCTTTCTTGCCTTCGGCCACCTGGTCGAAATCGGCCTCTACGTTGGCTGTGAAGCCGTAATCCAGTATGTCGGTGAAGTTGTCAACAAGGTAGTCGCTTACTATCATGCCTATCTCCTGGGGAAGCAGCTTGCCTTTTTCGGCTCCTGTGGTTTCCGTTTTCTGGGTGGCTTTGATGGTGCTGCCTTTGAGACTCAGGTTGGTCACTTTGAAGCTCTGGCCTTCTTTGTCGCCTTTTACTGCATAGCCCCTGCCTTTTGTGAGGGTGTCAACTGTGGCGGCGTAGGTGGAAGGTCGGCCTATACCAAGCTCTTCCAGTTTTTTCACAAGGCTTGCCTCCGAGTATCTTGCCGGCGGAGCAGTATATTTGCACTGGGCAGATATCCCGTGCTCAAGCATGCGGGTGCCCTTTTTGATTTCCGGTAGGATTACTTCTTCCTGTTCCGTTCCCTCGTCATCCCTGCTTTCCAGATATACTTTCATGAAGCCGTCAAACAGCAGTTCCGTGGATTGCAGGCCGTAAAGCTCCGGCCGTTTGTCCGAGGCCACTTTGATGGTGGTGTAAAGCACCTTGCTTTCCGACATCTGTGATGCAATGGTGCGCTTCCAAATGAGTTCGTACAACTTCTTTTCCTGGGCGGTACCTTCTATATTAATATTATCTATATAGGTAGGGCGGATTGCCTCGTGGGCCTCCTGCGCGCCCTTTGACTTTGTGCGATACTGGCGGGGATGGGAATATTCCGGGCCGAAGTTATTAAGTATGAATTGCTTGGCCGATCCTAAAGCCAGAGAAGACAGGTTGGTGGAGTCCGTTCTCATGTAAGTGATAAGACCTCGCTCGTACAGGGATTGCGCAATGCGCATGGTGGTTGCAACGGGGAAACGCAGTTTGCGGGCGGCTTCCTGCTGCAGGGTTGAGGTTGTGAACGGGGCCGACGGAACCTTTACGCCGTCCTTCTTTTCTACCGAACAAACGGTATAATTGGCGCCGATACTGTCTTCCAGGAACTTTCGGGCCTGGTCTTCAGTAGAGAAACGGGCATCCAGGAGGGCCTTTACCTTGATATCCATACCTTCCGGCTGGAAGGTGGCCTCTATGCGGTAGAAAGGTTCCGGCTTGAAGGCCATAATTTCCTTTTCGCGGTCCACGATAAGGCGCAGAGCAACGCTTTGCACGCGGCCTGCGCTAAGCTTGGGCTGTATTTTGCGCCAGAGGATGGGGGAGAGTTCGAAACCCACAAGACGGTCCAGCACACGGCGGGCCTGCTGGGCGTTAACCAGGTTCATGTCTATGTCCCTTGGATGCTCCAGGGCGTCCATGAAGGCGTTTTTGGTAATCTCGTGATAGGCTATGCGGCGCGTTTTATCGGCCGGAAGGCCAAGAGTTTCGCGAAGGTGCCAGGCTATGGCCTCACCCTCGCGGTCTTCATCGGAAGCCAGCCATACGGTCTGTGCCTCGGATGAAAGCTTTTTAAGGTCGGCCACCACTTTTTTCTTTTCGGCCGGTATTACGTATTCCGGCTGGAAGCCGTTTTCTACGTCAACGCTAAGCTTGTGCTCCTCAAGGTCCCTGATATGACCTACCGACGCCTTTACCACCCAATCCTTCTTGTCCAGATACTTTTGAATGGTGTCGGCCTTGTGGGGAGACTCTACTATTACCAAATTTTTCCCGCTCATATCCTTCAAATTTTCTGCAAAGTAACGCACATTTCGGGTAATTTTCCAAATTTTCTCATTACTTTTGTATTCTGAAGTTTTGCCAAGACCAATGGTCTTGTACGCGAAAGAAAAAATTAGGCTACATGACAGAACAGACCAAGAAAACTATAGTCAAGTGGTTTTGGATACTGCTGGTAACCCCGGTGGTTCTCCTTATACTGCTGCTTTGCGCCGTATGGGCCTTTGCCGATATTCCTTCCATCGAGGAACTGGAGAATCCGGATTCAAAACTCGCAACCCAGGTAATTGCAGAAGAAGGCGAAATCCTTACCACTTATCATATAGAGAACCGCACCTTTGTAAGCTACGAGGAACTTGCCCCTTCACTGGTGCAGGCCGCCGTTGCAACGGAAGACAAACGCTTCTATAAGCATTCGGGCGTAGACCTTCCTTCCCTTGGCCGCGTGCTGTTCCGCACCCTTCTGTCACGTGATTCTTCGCAGGGCGGCGGCTCTACCATTACCCAGCAGCTTGCAAAAACCCTGTATCCCCGTGCCGCACATGTTAGTAAGCTGGGCATGGTGTGGATTAAATTAAAGGAGTGGATAACCGCAATAAAACTGGAGCGCAATTACACCAAGGATGAAATCATGGACATGTACATGAACGCGGTGTTCTTCGGCTCCAACTCTTACGGCATATCATCGGCCGCAAACCAGTTCTTCGGAAAAAGGCCAATAGAGCTTCTTACCGAAGAAAGTGCAGTGCTGGTTGGCATGGTTAACAAGCCCACGCGATACAACCCTTCCATCAATCCGGATCACGCCCTGCGCCGCCGCAACCTGGTGCTGGACCGCATGTGCTCCATGGATTATCTCACCAGGCAGGAGTGCGACTCCCTTCAGCAGCTGCCCATAGTGCTGCATGCCCGCAAAGGGGACCGCACCACCGGCGTAGGACCTTATTTCAGGGATATGCTCCGCCGCATTATGGGCGCGGAAAAACCCAAGAAATCGGCCTATCCTTCGGTGGAAGACTATAGGGTGGATTCCCTGCAATGGGCCGATGATCCCGTATATGGCTGGCTCAACAAGAACTTCAAGAGCGACGGCACAAAGTACGACCTGGACCGCGACGGCCTGCGCATCTATACTACCATAAACTATAAGATGCAAAAGTATGCGGAGGAAGCAATCGCAGAGCATCTGGGCAAAGACCTGCAAAAGGCTTTCTTCCGGGAACTCAAGTACAGGCGTAATCCTCCGTTCACTTCGGATACAGATGCGTCCATCATAGAAACTACCATGAAGCAGGCCCGCCGCTGGAGCGACCGAACCCGTATGATGAAAGCTTCGGGCCATAGCCAGGCGGAGATTGACAAAAGCTTCTCGGAACCGGTTAACATGCGCGTCTTCACCTGGGACAAGCCCGGATACATCGACACCCTCATGACTCCGGACGACTCCATACGCTACTACAAGTCCTTCTTCCGCGCCGCCTTTATGGCAATTGAACCCGGAACAGGCCATGTTAAGGCATACGTGGGCGGTCCGGATTACCGCTACTTCAAATACGATAACGTGCGTCAGGGCAAGCGCCAGGTGGGCTCAACAATCAAACCGTTCATCTACACCCTTGCCATGGAGTCGGGCATGACCCCGTGCGACCCTGTGCTCAACGCTCCTGTAGTAATAGTGGTAAACGGCGACGAAACCTGGACTCCGCAGGATCCCCATGCCGACAATACCATGGTAGACCTTACCTGGGGCCTTGCACACAGCTCCAACTCGGTATCGGCCTATCTCATGAAACAGCTGGGTCCGGTGTCCATGGTTTCGATGATGCGCAAAATGGGAATCGGCGGTTACATAGACCCCGTTGCCTCCCTTTGCGTAGGCGCGGCGGATCTTTCGGTCTTCGACATGGTAACTGCCTATAACACATTCCCTTCCGGCGGTACATACACATATCCGCTGTTCGTAACCCGCATAGAGGACAGCGACGGCAACATCCTTGGCCAGTTCAGCGGCCGCAAGCGCGAGGCCCTGTCCCAGAGGGCAACAGGCGCCATGCTGCAGATGATGCGCGCCGTGGTGGACAACGGTACCGGCGTACGCCTCCGCTTCAAGTACGGACTTAAGGGAGAAATAGCCGGCAAGACCGGAACCACCAACGACAACTCGGACGGCTGGTTCATTGGATATACGCCAAACATCACCGCCGGCGTATGGGTGGGCGCTGAGGACCGCTACGTCCACTTTACCAACAACAACCTTGGCCAGGGCGCCAACATGGCCCTTCCCATCTGGGGCTTGTGGATGCAGAAAGTGCTCAAGGACGGCACTCTGGGCATAACGGCAAATGACGTTTTCCCGGAGTCGCTCAAGGGTAATTACTGTCACGGCTCGCAGCAGGAGGGCGCAGCCCCGGAAAAGACAGATCTGGAAGATTATTATTTTGAGTAAAATGTCTAAATATCGCTCAATTGCCGTTATATACGGCTCGGATTCATCCGAATGGGAAGTGGCATGCCGCAGTGGCGAATTCACCGCATCCCGCATAGACGAGTTCAAGTACGACGTGTATGAAATCTTTGCCCGCTTCGGCAATTGGAAGCTGGTTGCCATGCGCAAGGCCAATTCCATGCGACAGCCCTTCCCGGAAGGCGCCCAGCCGGAGGTGGATAAGTCGGATTTCTCGGTAATGGTGCTGGGGGAAAAGATTAAGTTCGACTTTGCATACATAATGCAGCACGGTGCTCCCGGAGAAACCGGCCTGCTTCAGGGATACCTGGAAATGCTTGGCGTGCCGCATTCCAGCTGCAGTGCCTTCGTTACAACGGTAGCCTTCGACAAATTTTCCTGCAAAAGCTATTTAAGAACGGCCGATTTTGTAAAGCTTGCTCCGGATGCCTTCGTGCGAAAAGGCGACGACATTGAGGCCTTCAGCAAAAAAGCGGTTGAGAAGCTTGGCCTGCCCCTGTTTGTGAAACCCACCAACGGCGGCTCCAGCTTTGGCATTTCAAAAGTGGAAAAGGCCGAAGAACTTCCGGAAGCCATCAGATTTGCCTTTAAAGAAGGCGATACCGTTATTGTAGAGGCCGCAATCCAGTGCGAGCATGAACTTACCTGTGCCGTATATAAAGACGAAAATGGCCTCCAGGCACTGCCGGTCATCGAAATTGTATCCAAGCACGGCTGGTTCGACTACGAGGCCAAGTACAACGGATTCAGCCAGGAGCTTTGCCCCGCCCCCATTCCTGATTCCCTGCGTGATCAGATCCAGGCTATCTCCAAGCAAATTTATAAACACCTTGGCTGCAATGGCCTGGTACGCATGGACTATATATCGGCCCCGGACGGCATCTATTTCCTGGAAGTGAACATCATTCCAGGCATGACTAATGCCTCGCTGGTACCCAAGATGGTCCGCACAGCCGGCCTTAGCATCACGGATTTCCTCACAACCATAATAGAAAATGCGTAAAGCATGCTCCTTGCCGATTTTCTGAAAAAGGGAATTGCAGCCCTGGAGCCGCTTTATCCTACGGCCGAGGCGCGCAGCATAGTCCTTATGCTGTGCGAGGAAGTCATCGGCACTAAAAGCTATACACATATTGTAGAGCCGAAGTACGAGATTGACAAGAAAGGCGAAAAACCACTGGCCGAGGCACTTGTGCGCCTTCAGGCAGGTGAGCCCATACAGTATGTGATTGGCCGTGCGGAGTTTTGCGGCCGAAGCTTCCACGTAACGCCGGACGTGCTTATTCCGCGCCCGGAAACAGAGCTTCTGGTGCGTGAGGCAATTAAAATTGCCAGCCAGATACAGCGCATGCGCATCCCATACGGTAAATCGGCCGAACCTGTCCGTATCCTTGACCTTTGCACCGGTTCCGGCATTATTGCTTGGTCGCTGGCGCTGTCCGTACCAGGCTCCCGCGTAGTTGGCGTAGATATTTCAGAAGCGGCCCTGGCGGTTGCCAGAGGGCAGAATTTCTCCTCGGAACTTAAATCCACCGGCGCCCTTGCCCCCACTTTTGTAGCGGCCGATGTACTGGATACCGAACAGGAGTTCAATTACGGTCCGTTCGACCTTATTCTGTCCAATCCGCCGTATATCATGGAGAAGGAAAAGGTGCTGCTCAGGCGCAACGTCCTGGACTACGAACCTTACGGCGCCCTGTTCGTAAGCGACGACGATCCGCTCCTGTTTTACCGCGCAATTGCCAGCTGGTCGCACCGCTTTATGGCCGATAAAGGAAAGGGTCTTACGGAGATAAATGAGGTGCTTGGAAAGCAAACGGAAACCCTTTTCCGGGACTCCGGCTTCTCGGAGGTAGAACTCGTTAAAGATTTTTACGACAAAAACCGCTTTGTTTTTTACAAGAAATAGGCCCTGGGCGTACGTCAGAGGCCTTTTTTAAATTTTATCCGTTTGCTTTTTGTTTAAACGGATAACTCTTCCGTACTTTGCACCAAGGAACCGGAATATATGCCCGGTGATAGAAAGCATGAAGTACGAAAGACTGTTTAAGGGCGTACTTTGCGTCCTGTTCGCAATGCCTTTTATGGCCTGCGACAAAGTGTTGTTGGAGGACTTGGAAGATTCTCAGGACCAGGTCCCGGAAAATGCCCCTGCGTTCATTACCCTGGAGGATGTTGCCAAACTGCTTTCCGGCCTTCCCATCGGTCCCGGCCAGATGGAGGAGGTCCGCGACGCCACCGTTTCTTCGGCGGGCAATGGTTACGACGACGAATACCGCATGCGTGATCTGTTTGCCGCACCTGGAAGCGGGGTGGGGGAAGACGGCGCCACAAAGGCGGGGAAGTATTCCAGACCATTGCGCGATATGCTGCGTGAAGCTGTTATGTCCACCAAGGCCGCGGCAGGCTACGAAGCCTGGCTGGATTCCCTTGCTACCTCAGATGTGCAGATATACTGGCCGGATGCAAGTGGCTGGGATGGTGAAACGCTGCCGATAATTACCTTTGACCCCGGCGACGGGTCAGAGCGCAACGAGGGATATGCCCTCCAGCCGGACAGTACGGTGCGCAAGGTGATGGTGGACGAGCAAATGGCCTATGACCGCCCCGTGTGGGTGATCAATCGTAATTCCGATGCCGATTACAAGTCAATAGAGATGCGCCGACGGGAAGATCCTTCATGGGGAAGCGGTGGCGGAGGACTTGTAGTGAAGTCCAAAGCAAGCGACTTCAAAACCCTTGTACTGCGTTCCTTCAAGGCCATGCGCCAGTACGACAGCTGGTTCAGCGGAGGTGCGGAGTTCTTCGTTAAATTAGCCTCGGTTGAGGACTTCAACGCTTCCACGGAACCGGAACTGCGCCTGTACGAACCGGCAATCACTGACTTTATGATAGTAGTAAGGCGGTCGCAGGTAGGGGATGAACTGCCCTTTAACGCAGTTCTTGTGTCGGACTGGACGGAGATGCTAACGAGCTGTGCTTTTATGATTACCGAGGATGACGGCGGCACACGCTCTACCTGGAAGTGCAGCGCTGTAGTAAAATGGAATTCCAAAAACTATGGCTTTGAAGTGGACCTTCCCCTAAATTCCCGCGACGACATTGTCTGGCGCGGCTCTCTTACCCGTTCCTATGTTGAAAAGTACAGCGGCCGTCAAGTGCGCTTCGGTGATGTGGAACTAGTTTTGGAACTGATATAAAAACTCCATACCTTTGCGGTAGGAAATGAGAACTCTTGAACTTCTTGCACCGGCTCGTACGGCCGATATTGGCATCGCAGCCATAGACTGCGGGGCCGATGCCGTGTACATAGCAGGTCCCTCCTTCGGGGCCAGGCTGGCTGCGGGAAACAGTGTGGAGGACATAGCCCGGCTGTGCGCTTATGCCAAACGCTTTGGCGTTCGCATATATGCTACGGTAAATACTCTGCTTAAGCCGGAGGAACTGCCTCAGGCCCAGGAACTTGTGAATCAGTTGGAAGAAGCTGGAGTAGATGCTCTAATAGTACAGGATCCTGCCGTGCTGTCAATGGGCAGCAATCTCATAATGCATGCCTCCACCCAGTGCGCTATACGTACGCCGGAAAAAGCCCGCGGTCTGGAAAGCCTTGGCTTTGGACGCATAGTGCTGGAAAGGGAACTGTCGTTGGAACAGATCAAAGCCATTTCCGCAGCTGTTAACACAGAGATAGAATTCTTTGTCCACGGCGCCCTGTGCGTGTGCTACAGCGGCCAGTGCTATCTGTCGGAATTCCTTACAGGCCGAAGCGCCAACCGCGGCGCCTGCGCCCAGCCCTGCCGCAGCCTGTACGACCTTGCAGATGCCTCAGGAAAGGTTCTTGTACGCAATAAAGCTCTACTGTCCCTAAAAGATTATAACCTCATTCATCGTTTGGAAGAATTGGCCGAAGCAGGCGTTAATTCCTTCAAGATAGAAGGCCGCCTAAAGGGCGAATCCTACGTACGTAACGTTGTAAGGGCATATTCCCAGGCTATGGATGCACTTGTACAAAAATATCCGGACCGCTATTGCCGCAGTTCCCGTGGCCACGTCCGCGGCGGCTTTACGCCTAACCTGGACAAAACCTTCAACAGGGGCTATACGGAACTGTTTCTGGATGGCAAGCGAGGGGACTGGGCATCCATGGATGCGCCCAAATCCATGGGCGAATACGTTGGCACCGTACAGCGTCTGACCTCCGACGGCCTGGTCCTCAAACCTGCATCGTCAGATATAGTTCTAAGCAATGGTGACGGCTTTGCCTTTGTGAATTCCTCCGGCGGCATCACCGGCTTCAGGGCCGATGTATGCGATGGCTTCAAAGTCCGCTGCAAAAAGCCGGAAGGCCTTAAGGAAGGCTCTGGCCTTTACCGCAACATAAGCGCTGCATTCGAGAAACTGATAGAGACCAATAAGCCTGTAAGGGAGATTGACGTTGAACTGAATGTGCTTGTGAGCGACAACGATATGGTGGTTACTGCCCGTACGGAGGATGGAAGAGAGGCTGTAGAGTGTATTAGCACTGCAGGAGAGCCCGCACGCGACGGTGAGAGGATGATGCAGGTAATTTTTTCTCAGCTGGCCAAAAGAAGCGGCCATTACTGTTTCCTTAAACCTTCAATCAAAGCCAACGGAGAAGTACCATTTCTTCCAGTATCGGTCCTTAACGGTATAAGGCGTAACCTGGCTGCAAAACTTGATCAGTTGCCGGTACATACTACGCCCCTGTACCGCGGTAAAACCAATCCGGACAGTACATTCAAACTGGAGTACAGTTCGGGCGGGGAACTCATGCGCACAAAGTATTGCGTGCGTCATCAGCTTGGCCTTTGCCCCAAACAGGGCAAGGTGAAAAAAGCAGAACCGCTGTTCCTGCTAAACGGGAAACAGCGGCTCTGTTTAAGCTTTGATTGTGCAGTCTGTGAAATGACAGTTACTACAGAGTCTTGAGTTGTGCCTCGGCCTGGGATGCGTACTTGGTACCGGCGAGCTTCTTGTAATACTCTTTTGCAGTAGCTTTGTCACCGGCCTTCTGGGCGGTAGCTGCAATGGTAAAGGTAATGTCGGCGGAATCTTTGGCGTTGGGGCTCAGTTCCAGATATTTCTTGTAGGCCTCAATTGCCTTTGCACTCTTGCCGCTCTTGGTGTAGGCGCTGGCGATGAGCTTGTAAGCGTTGGCATTCTCAGAATAGCTGTTGGATTTCTCCAGAGCTTCAATAGCCTCGGCATTCTTGCCGGCTTTTACAAGGTTCATACCTTTTTTGAGGTAGGCGCTGGAAAGGAGCTTGGGAGCCTGGGCTTCGCCAAGTTCGTCGGCTTTGGTGAGGGCCTCAATGGCTGCGTCGTTGTCGCCAGCCTGCATAAGGCTCTGGCCAAGAAGAGTGTAAGCGGCACCGTTTTCAGGCTCAATCTCTGTAAGCTGCTTGAAAGTGGCTGCTGCATCGGCAAAGTTCTTTTCCTTCAGAAGGGTTGAACCTTTGCGCATATATACGTTGGATACCAGGCCGGCTGCATCGGTTGCAACTTCTTCGTTGCCGTATTCGGTTGCTACTACCTTAGCCTCTTTGAGGGTTTCCAGGGCTGCTTCGTAATTTGCTTCGTTAATCTGCTCCTTGGCAATTGACATGAGGGTTACGGGAATAATTTCCTTGCACTTAGTTACAAGTTCCGCGGCCTCTTCGCCTTCGCATGCCTGGGCAAGTGAAAGGGCTTCACGGAAGTGGGCGAGGGCTTCTACCCTGTTGCCTTCCAGGGTCTGGGCGCCGTTGTTGAATGCGTCAACTGCTGCTTTGAAATCTTGAGCGAATGCTGCGCCTGCCGTAAGGGCCAGGACTGCGATGGCTGCAAAAAATCTTTTCATTGTCTTCTTCTTTATAGTTAAGTTATACATTCATTGTCACACGAATTGCAAAAGTACAAAAAATGTTTGTAATTTTGCACGAAAGTTGGTTAAAATGAGTTTCCGCTACCTGAAATATATAGTAGTTTCACTTTTCGCCTTGCTCTTTTTTTCAAAAGTAGTGCCAGCGCAACGGCAGTTGCCGCCGCTTCCCATGGATTCACGCATCCAAAAAGGCACGCTTGGCAGCGGCGTTTTATATTATATGGTAACGGATCCGTCGGTTAAAGGATATGCCGATATTGCGATAGTCCAGAGGGACGAACCCTTATCGGCCTCCAAGAGGGACGGCCTCAGCCCGGTTTTTTTCAAACGGATGGGCATGGCGCCTGCGGCCGAAGGATATCTTTCCGATGCCGACGGATCTACCATCTACCGTTTCGAGAATATCCCGTTCTATAAGCCGGAGGTGCTGGATTCAACGCTTCTTTATACTTTTGGCCTTGTAGCTCAGTCCAAGGCGCAGCAGGCGGTGATAGTGAGCGGCGATATAGACGCTCCTGAGCTCAAGAAGAAGATGGATATTTTCTCCATGCTGGTTCCGCGCATGCTGGTAAAGGAAAGCCACATGCCGGACTATGTTTGGGAACCTTCCCCTGCGCCGGTGGTGCAGTCCAGTCAGTGTGGCAGGCCCATGGTTTCCATCAGTTATTCATGTTCCCGCATCCCGTTCAGGTTCATGAATACGGCCCAGGCACTGGTCACGGACCTTTTCGGTCTTGAATTTCAGGTACTTCTGGGACACAGGCTGGAACGTAACTTCCGTGAGGCCGGCATTCCGTACGGTGAAATTTCCTTCACATCGGCCCGAAGCGGCGACTACGGCGGCGACGAACTTTATACAGTCCACATGTCCGTTGCGCCGGAGCATCTGCACGATGCCATGCGTGAAATGTCCCAAACCATAGCCGAGATTGATACCTTCGGCATAAAGCCGGAAGAGTTTGTGGATGCAAAGAAGGTTCTTATGCCGCTCATCTACAAAAAGGCCGAATCGCTTCCGGCTCCACGGCACTATGTTTCCAAGTGCATTGCAAATTTCCTGTACGGCGCCAACCTTGCGCCTTACAGTGAAACGGTACGCCTTTTCTCGCGTAAAAACGTGCCCGACAGCACCGAAACAAGGTTTTTTAACAACTTTGCCGATGCTCTTCTGGAGCAGCTTTCCAACCTTAAACTTGAGTATTCCGGCGCCCCGGACTCCCTTGACAGGGACCAGGAACTGTTCTATTACAATCTGTCATATCTTTACGGCTCGGTGGTAAAAACCGGCAACGATTACGGCTGGAGAGGCGGAGACACCCTTGGTCTTAACGTTACGTGTCCCAAAATCAGGATTAAGTCGGAAAAACGGGAAGCAGTGTCCGGCGGTACCATGTGGACAATGTCTAACGGCATGCGTGTAATATACAAGCAGGTCCCGGGAAATAAGATTTTCCATTATGCCCTGGAGCTTAACGGCGGACTTGCCCAGATTGACGGCCTCAAGGAAGGGGAGGGCGGCTATATCGGCGACATCCTGTCCCTTTACGATGCCGGCGGTCTTCCTGCCTGGCGTTTCCGTGAGGTTATGGAAGTGAACGGAATCGGCATGGAAACCAAGGTCGACATCAACTGCATGTCCATCCAGGGCGCCGTTCCGTCGGAGAATTTTGTACTTCTTCTGAAATCGCTCCTGGACCTTGCAAATAACGGAAAGCCCAATAATGCCGAATTTGACAACTACTGCCATAGTCAGGCCTTGAAGATACGGCCCATAAGTTCGGAACTTAGCCTGCGAATGGTTCCTGGCTTCGCATATACGGACTGCAAGAAGATTGAAGCCTTGTCGCCGGAAACGCTAAAAAAGGCCCAAAAGTTCTATGCAGAGCGTTTTGCCCGTATGAACGACGGAGTGCTCATAATCTCAGGAGACCTTGACGCAGGCGTTGTCAAGCGCATGATATGCCGATATCTGGGCGGCTTCAGGGTACTTAAGGGCACAACTCCCAGACGTCCGGTGGAATTCATTCCAAGGGCAGGAACGGTAACATTTACGGAAGAAGGTCCGGAACGGGGTCTGTTCGTGCTGATGGATGCCGAATATCCGCTTACATCCGATAATTTCTACACCTCCCGCGTTGCCGCGGCTGTTTTGGAGGACGCCCTTGTAAGGCATCTGGCCGGGTATGGTTTCACCTGCCAGGTTGCTCTTTACCAGCGCGCACATCCGCAGGAGCGTTTTGGTATAGAGATAGACTGCAGGCCGCTCCCGCTGGAAAGTTTGCCCGCCCAGGTCACGGAAGTTTCGGCCGAAAGGGCATTGTCGGCCGTTCGTGCGGCAATTAAGAGCGCTGCTTCGGTGTCAGTGCAGGAAAAAGACTTGAATCACTGGAAGGCGAAGCTGGAAGAGGAAGTGAGCAATTATATGGGCTCTTCGGAGGGTTTTGTCGCGACTCTTCTGGCCCGTTATGCCGTTAACAAGGATCTTACAACCCGCTATAAGGAAAGCATAGCCGGTATTAATGCCGAGAAGGTCAAGGCTTTCCTTGGAGCCATATCTGGCGGCGGCCGTGTAGAATACGTAGTGGAATGAAACGCAAAGACTTTGGCACCATAGTGGAGATTGGAGACGTCCTTGTTTCGGAGGATGTTATCCTTGAATACTTTGCCTGCGACTACGATGTTTGCAAAGGCAAGTGCTGCATAGTTGGGGACAGCGGCGCGCCTCTTAAGGAAGAGGAGCTGGAGCCGCTGGAGGCCAATTATGAGGTGTTTAGCCCGCTAATGCGTCCGGAAGGCCGGGCTGCAGTAGAGGCCAAGGGATTTTTTGAGATAGACAGGGAAGGGGATATCGTAACCCCGCTTGTTCCCGGAAGCGAGGAGTGCGCTTTCTGTCATTTTGAGAATGGAAGCTGCTTCTGCGCCATTGAACGGCAGTTCTGCAAGGGTCTTTCCAAGTTCAAGAAGCCCATTTCTTGCTCCCTTTATCCGGTTCGCGTAGTAGATTTGGGCGGCGGGCGCGTTGGTCTGAATCTTCATCGCTGGGACATTTGCAAGGAAGCCTATGAAAAAGGGCGCCGCGAAGGAATCCGTGTGTACGAATTTCTCCGCGGGCCGCTTACAGATGCTTTTGGTGAGGAGTTCTACTCCGCTTTATCGGCTGCAGCCAAGATGCTCATAGCTGCATCGTAATCGCTCTCGTTTACTTTTACTTCAATGGGTCTTACGTAACCCAGGGAAGGATAGGAGGAGTCGGCGCCAAAGACGCCGGCGGGGATGCCGTTGTCGCCAAGGAGGGCAACGGTCAGATCGGCCTGAACCTTCTCGTTGAAGGTGGCCACGGTTTTGAATTTCTGGGTATCAGTTGCCATAGCTATTGAGTTTGTGGTCTATTGACATTACTACGCGGGCAAGGTCCCTTACAAGACCTTCGGCCTGGAAACCGCTCAGGACAGGTTCTATGGTTATTGTGTCTTCCCAAAGGCGGAAGGCGCGTGCCACACCCGACTTAAGCTTGTATTTTCGGCCTCCTTCCGGCGTTTCGCCGCATTTTTCGTATCCCCTTTGTTCCATTGCCTCGTCCACCATCGGCCAGTTTTGGGCCGGTTCTCCGGTGGCGCGGATTGTCCGTTTTCCATAGCCGAAGAAAGGGTAGGCTGCGCTCATGAATACAAACAGGCCGAAGATGTATGCTATTGACATCCAGCCGTTTCTGAAGGCTATGTTTACATCAAGGGATACCAGGCCCGTTGCCATTAGGGCGCCTATGATAAGGACAAAGATGATGGTAATCTGTATAAGGTATTTGAAAGCTCTTCTTACGTAGGTCATATCAGTTCCCGTATTATTTGGTCCGACACAAAGAAGTGGTCTTCCGGAATGCGGTAGCGCCTGCCAACTTTAACAAGCGCCCCTTCTTTCATAAGGCGGTTTATGTCTTCCTTCTGGCAGTTTGCAAAAAGGAATTCGCCGTCTATGCCGCGGGCGGTGCGAAGGGCCAGCATAAGGGTTTCCACTTTCTCGTCTTCTACCGTGAGGGCTTCCTTTGTGTTTTTGTAGCCGTCCAGTACAGAGTCGTTCCAGTTGCGGCTGCGGCCGCTGAAGGAATGGGCCGCGGGACCAAGGCCCACGTAAGGGTGCCTTTGCCAGTAGCCGCCGTTGTGCACTGCCTCGAAGCCCGGCTTTGCAAAATTGGAAATCTCGTAGTGGTTGTATCCGGCGGCGGCCATTTTGGCACACAGTATGTCGTACTGCCTGCGGCAAACCTGGTCCGACGCTTCTTCGTACTCTCCGCTTTCCAGCCTATGGGCAAGGACGTTGTCTCCCTCTACGGTTAACTGGTAGCAGGAAATATGCTCCGGATCCAGCTCTATGGCCTTGTTTATGGTTTCTTCCCAAACCTGGTCCGACAAATTTGACAGGCCGAAGATAAGGTCTATGCTAACGTTGTCAAAACCTGCTTCCCTTACAAGGCGGAAAGCTTCCAGTGCGCCCTCCGAGTTGTGGCGGCGGTTCATCCAGTGCAGGAGTTCGTCGTTGAACGACTGCACGCCCATGCTCATGCGGTTTACGCCCAGCATCTTCAGGCTTTGCAGATAGGGGAGTCCCTTTTCCACAATGTCTTCCGGGTTGGCTTCCAGGGTGAATTCCTCATAGGGACCGCCGTGGCCGCATTCTTCAAGTGTAAGAAGAATTTGGGTAAGGTTTGCCAGCGGCAGGAGCGACGGGGTTCCGCCGCCCAGATACCGGGTCCTTAAGCTGTTGTCCATTTCTTTTGCCCTGACACGGATTTCTTTGCATACCTGATCCGTGTAAAGGTCAAACATGCCTTTTTCCGGGATTTCCGAATAGAAATCGCAGTAGGTGCAAAAGCTTTTGCAGAAAGGGACGTGAAGGTAAATCATACTACCTGAGCATGCATTCGGCCTTGCCTAAGAGATTCTGTTCCGTGTAAACTTCCAGGGTGTAAACGCCATGGGTGAATTCGCCGGTGTCGTTTACGTAGATGGAGAGGTCCACTTCGTTTCCTTCGTAATCCACTTCACGGGATGCTGTTGCCTGAAGGGTTTCACCGCCAACTGTGAAGCCTGTGGATTCGTTGTTGATAAGGAGTACGCCCTCCGGGTCTTTTACGCGGATATAGACGCGTAACGGTCCTCTGTCGGCCAGGGAATTCTCCAGAAGCGTAAGGTTGGCAACCATGTAGCGCACTCTGCTGTGGCGGTCGCCTTCTTTGTCGTTGCTGTAATGGCCGGTAAGCGAGATTGCACGGGCCTTGAGCATCTTGCCGGCGTTAACCTGTGAGGAAAGGCTTTCCACCTGCTGGGACAGTTCCTCGTTCACGCGGCGGCTTTCCGCTGCCTCGCGGCGGGCTGCCGCTGCATCGGCCGTAAGTTTCTTGTTCAGGGTGTTAAGCGAGTCAATCTGAACTATATAGCCCTTCATGATGGTGCGCAGGGTGCCAAGCTCTTTTTCATACTGGCGAATCTTTGCGCGGTTGGTGGCCTCTGTCTTGTTCAGTTTCTCTATGAGCATTGCAACCTGCTCGCGGGAGGTGTCCAGCTGGTGGTTGATGTTTTCATAGTCTGAACTGAGGGCCGAGAAATCGTTCTGCAGGTCCACCATCTGCTGTGCAAGTTCGGCTTTTTCGCCTTCCAGGGCTTTTACCAGGGAGCTGCGCTGGTAAAGCAGATAGCCAAGCGTGCAGGCCAGGACGGCTGCAACAATGGCCAGGACGGTCATCAAGGTGCGGGGACCTTTGTTTTCTTGTTTTTCGCGTTCTTCACGCTCTATTCTCTCGAGGGGATCTTCTGCCATGGCTTAAAATGTTTTTAATTCGTACAAATATAATTATATTTGTGCAAATAACATGCTATTTGTTTATGGAAAATCTCTATAGTTCTCGCGTTTCGGCCCTCCGCGCGCTAATGCGTGAAAACGGCTGGGACATGGTAATCCTTACGGGCAGCGACCCTCATGCCAGCGAATATCCTGCCCTGCGCTGGAAGCAGGTGGAATGGCTTTCCGGCTTTACCGGAGAGGCCGGGGACCTTGTAATAACCATGGACCACGCCGGCCTGTGGACCGATACCCGCTACTTTATCCAGGCCAACAAGCAGCTGGCCGGCAGCGGAATCCAGCTTCACAAGATGAGGGTGCCGGAACAGGTTCCCATCCCTCAGTGGATAGCGTCGCTGGAGATGGACGAACCCGTGATAGCGGTGGACGGCCTGTGCCAGACCGTATCGGCCATAAGGGATCTTAAAGCGGCGGTGCCGTCGGCGGTGATAGTGCCTGTGCCGGATTTGCTTTCCAGTTTGTGGGAAGGCCGTCCGGAAGTGCCATGTACGCCCATTATCACCCTTGGCGAAGACCTTACCGGCGAAAGCCGTGAAACTCGCCTGAGCTGGCTTCGCAAATGGCTTGTAATGCAAGGGGCCGATGCAATTTTCCTAAGTTCGCTGGATGAAATTGCCTGGCTCTTGAACGTAAGAGGCAGCGACGTTGCATACAATCCTGTGGTGATTTCCTACCTTCTGGTAACCCTGGACGACGCCTTATGGTTCGTGCGTAAACAGTATTTCGAAGAGTTGGACGGCGAAACGTCTGCAAGTTTCGACGAGCTTCAGGCCGATGGAATTACGCTCTGCGACTACACCGACGTCAACTTCTCGCTGGCCTCTCTTAAGGTGAACGGAGTGGACAAGATTTGCGTAAATCCCGCTACCTTAAATATTTATATGCGCGAAGCCATCAATGAGGCCGATTCTGTTCCGGAAGTTGTTGAATGTGAATCACCCATTGCTTTGCGAAAAGCAGTGAAAACGCCCGTGGAGATAGAAGGGATGCGGGAAGCCCACCTGGAAGACGGCATTGTGATGGAGCAGTTCCTTTACTGGGTAGAGCAGAACGCCGGCCGGGTGAACGAGTGGGAGGCGGCCTGCTATCTGGGCAGTCTTCGTGCTGCCATCCCCGGTTACAGGGGCGACAGTTTCGAGACCATATCGGCCTATGGCCCTTCCGCCGCCTTGCCTCATTACAGCACGCCTCATGAGGGATCGGCCCTGCTGGAGAATCACGGCCTTTATCTTTGCGACTCCGGCGGCCAGTATCTGTTTGGTACTACGGACATTACGCGCACCGTGCCCCTTGGCCCCTGCACAGCGCTGGAACGTGAAGACTACACTTTGGTTCTCAAATGCCATATTGACCTTGAGATGGCTGTGTTCCCGCGCGGAACCTGCGGTCCTCATCTGGATATCCTTGCCCGCGAGGCCCTCTGGCGCTACAAGCGCAACTTCGGTCACGGCACCGGCCATGGCGTGGGCTTCTTCCTGAACGTACACGAAGGCCCCCACGAGTTCCGCCAGAATTTCAATTCAGTGCCCTTCCAGCCCGGTTTCATCACCACCGATGAGCCCGGCCTCTACTGCGAAGGCATGCACGGCGTTCGCCACGAAAACGCCATGCTGTGCCACTCCCTTGGCGACAACGAGTTTGGCTCCTGGCTTGGCTTCGAGTCACTTACCCTGTGCCACATAGACACCTCCTGTGTAGAGCTCTCGCTTTTGACCGCCGACGAACGCCAGTGGCTGAATTCCTACAACCAGCGCGTCTACCAAACCCTCTCCCTCCGCCTTCCCGCCCCCGTAGCCGCCTGGCTGCAGGCCAAGTGCCAGCCGGTGTAGCCTTTTGACTGGCGGCTATAGTGATAAGTATTAGCGTATTAACATAAAGTAATCGTTCGAAATTCGAACGATTACTTTGTAATAACTCGCTGAGTATTAGCTAATTAGCCGCCAACGCCCGCTATTTCTCGTGTAAACGCTCCAGGTGACAGAAAATTAGGTTGCCGGAGGAGTCGCGAAGGTGCATGCCGTTGCCGCGGGAGTAGCGCCAGTAGCGGCAGGAAGCGCAGGGGCCGGTTTTCATCCAGGTGCGGTCGCGGTATATGGCGTAACGGGTGTTCCATACTTCCATAAAGTCGT